>NZ_JAMXXO010000003.1:0-213724 GCF_024129115.1 Acinetobacter lwoffii | reverse complement strand
TGATAGGTTGGATGTGGAAGCATAGTGATATGTGAAGCTGACCAATACTAATTGCTCGTGAGGCTTGACTATACAACACCCAAACAGTTGTATATAAAGCATCAATTGATTTCATATTGATCTAACGATCAGACGAAAACTTGATTTAGTTAAGCTAATCGAACAAATGAGAGTATAATTAAGCACTGCTTAGTTCTACTCGCAAGAACTCAGATATACCTGTTAATGAATTCTATTTGGTAGAAAGCAAGGCAAAACGTAAGACCTAGCAAGTATCCATAAACAGTTGTGCTGGCGACCATAGCAAGAGTGAACCACCTGATCCCTTCCCGAACTCAGAAGTGAAACCTCTTAGCGCTGATGGTAGTGTGGGGTTACCCATGTGAGAGTAAGTCATCGCCAGCTCATTATTCCAAAATCCCCCTCCGCTAAGGCAGAGGGGGATTTTTTTATGTGCAAAAATTATAAATAAAACTTCAAAATTAACTCGTTTTATAGTTTTTAAAATGTATCTATTTACCTTTCTCTGCTGAATTTACATTATAAATTCTGTATCTTTATGTTAATTTGAACAATAAATCAGTATGGAGAAGATAATGTTGTCGCAATTTAAAATAAAAATTCTACTCAGTTGTTGTGCTTTAGCATTTACTGCCTGTCATGCAGAGAATTCATCTTCTAGAAGTAGTCAAGAGGTATCTACATCAGCTGCCAAATCGGATGCAGTCTCTTCTAACTTGCAAAAATATAAGGTTGAACAGGTTGCTCAATTTAATGAGCCGTGGGCGATTACTACTTTAAAGGATGGCCGACTATTAATTACTGAGCGCAAAGGAAAATTGCAGCTCTTTGATCCAAAAACCAAGAAAAAAATTGAAGTTAAAGGCATACCTCAAGTCGCATATGGAGGCCAGGGTGGCTTAGGCGAAGTTGCTTTACATCCTGATTTTGCAAAGAATCGGTGGGTATATCTGAGCTATGCTGAACAAGGCCAAGGCGGATATGGTGCAGTGGTGATCCGGGGTAAATTAAACTTAAATCAAGCCACTCCTCAACTCACACAAATTGAACGGATCTGGACGCAAGTGCCGAAATTTTCAGGCCAGGGACATTATGCCCATCGGATTGTATTCGGGTCGGATGGTAAGTTATGGATCAGTTCAGGAGAACGTCAGCAATTCAACCCTGCACAGGATATGCAATCCAACGCCGGTAAAATTATTCGCCTGAATGATGATGGCTCAATCCCTGCCGATAATCCGTTTATGAATCAGGGTAAAATTGCCCAGCAGGTCTGGAGTCTTGGACATCGTAATCCTCTAGGCATGGCTTTTGATCCGAAAGGGCAGCTTTGGGTGATCGAAATGGGACCAAAAGGCGGCGATGAACTGAACAAGATTGTCAAAGCTAAAAATTATGGTTATCCGTTAGTGTCCAATGGCGATCATTATGATGGCAAGCCGATTCCTGACCACAGTACCCGACCTGAATTTGAGGCCCCGGCACTGGATTGGACTCCGGTAATTTCTCCTTCAGATTTAATGTTTTATACGGCTAATGTCTTCCCGAAATGGAAAAATAAAGCGATTGCGACCGGTCTGTCTTCCAAGGCGATTGTGATTGTGGATACGACCCAGACTCCAGTGAAAGAAGTCCAGCGTCTGGATATGAAGGAGCGGATTCGCGGGGTTGCTCAGGCACAGGATGGTTCACTGTGGGTGATTCAAGATGGTTCGCAAGCCGGTTTGTTAAAAATGACAGCACCTTAATCCTCTGCTTTTAGGATGCTTATCTAAATATGAAATATTGAATAAGCTGACCATCTGAATAAAAATCTTTTTAAGCTGATGCTGGCATGAAAGAAAAAGGCCTCTACATCCTGTGAAGGCCTTTTCATATTCTGTTAAAGGTATAATGTCTGTTATACCGATCAGCATCCTGCTACGTGAATTTTTTTATTTTTCTTACAAGACTTCCTGTCTTGGTATGATCTGAATATAGCCTGAAGCGATACAACGCAATAGGGCAGTTTAACTGCATGGATTGTAGGTCAAAGCCGACAGCCGAATTTTAAAAGATAATTTTAAAAATACTGTTTCAAAATGATCATCTGACCAAATCATAAACTGCGGTGATGATTTTGCTGTATGTTAGCGAGAGATTACGCTTTTGATATCTATCAACTGATATAAATAAAAACGTCGATAAAATAATAAAAAGGAAACTCCTATGCCCATGATTCAAATTGAAGTTCGCCAACAATATCCTCAAGCAGTTGAGGAACAATTGCTTAACAGCGTATTTCATTGTGTGAAAACTGCCTTTCAGCTGCCTGAATATGATCGTAATATTCGTCTGGTCGTGCATGAAGCGCATCGTTTTCAGTATATGAGCCATTTAGCTCAGCCTGAATATTTTACCTTGATCAGTATTGACTGTTTTGCTGGCCGCAGTCTGGAGACCAAGCGCAATTTGTATCAGCAGATGGTCAAAAGTCTCGGGGAAATCGGTATTCCTGCAGATCATATTCTGATTCATCTGAGAGAAAGTGCATTGGAAAATTGGGGAATTCGAGGAGGGCAAGCCGCCTGTGATGTTGATCTCGGGTTTAAGGTGAATGTCTGATGCATCCCGATCAGTATTCAAGTTAAATCTAAAGTTTAAAAACAGAAAAGCCTCAACATCCTGTCGAGGCTTTTCTGGATTTGCTTCTCAGATCTGACTCCTGTCTAATCTGTCAACGTCCTGTTGATTGGCGCTTTTTATTGTTGTCGTATCGCTTTGCAGACTTCCTGTCTGTCTATGTACTCACTATAGCCTCGCATAAAATGACTGCATAGCGGCTAAACTCTGCGCTGCATGTAGGCTAAAACGTACAGGGCTGTCGTCCAGTCATTAAGCACTGACATATTGAATCAGTCTATCCACTACAGCTTTTAAGTTTTTATTATCAAATTCATTGCCTTGGAAGGAATAATCTTTGTTGCGTGCAAAGATGTCACGGATTTCGATCACGGCATTGGTATCTACCAGTCCAAGTTGAGTGCCGACTTGACGAATCTGGTCAATCGAACGTGATCCGTTGGTCGCACCATAACCAATATAAGCTGCCGGTTTGCCTTGCCATTCCTTGCCGAGATAATCCAGGGCATTTTTCAGGGCAGGGCTATAGCCATGATTGTATTCAGGCGTGACAAAAATAAAGGCATCGCCAAGCGCAATCTTGTCGGCCCAGTCTTGCTGTTTGGGCTGATCATAAATCCCGGTCAATGGGGGATGAGCACCAGAAAACAGCGGAAGATCCCATTCTTTTAGATCGACAATTTCAGTTTCTAAAGTGCTAAAGGCATAACTTTTAATTTCCTGCAGTACCCAGTGCGCCACTTTAATCGCAGTACGTCCCTCACGAACACTCCCAACCACAATATAAATTTTCATGTTTTATCCTTTCTTCGGGTCTGATCATCAAATTAATCAGATTTCAGGAAGGTGACTAGAGATGATTTGTATCCGGAAAATAAAAAGCTCCCGAAGGAGCTTTTTTAAAATCAGTTAATTAGCTGAGGTTTTACATCAGTTTAATGCCTTGCTGACCCGCAGGTGTCACTTTAAAGATTTCCACTTCAAAGGTGATGTTTTTGCCTGCCAATGGATGGTTAAAGTCCACTTCAGTGATGTCATCATTCACCGATCTCACCACGCCATACAGGGTGGCTTTGGCTTTGTCTTCAAACTCGATCATGTGACCTTCGATCGGACGTTCTCCGAACTTCACCGTATCAAATTTCTGGATGTTTTCTGGATTCCATGGACCAAAAGCATCTTCTGGCGGCAGGCTCACCGTACGACGGTCACCGGCACGTAAACCAAACAATGCTTTTTCAAAACCAGGCAGTAAATTGCCATCACCAATCACCAGGCTGACCGGTTCTTCACGGCTACGGGTATTGTCAATTTCCACGCCATTTTCGATTGCGACAGAAAAGTGCAGCTCGACTTTAGAACCGTCTGCAACCCGGGTTTCTTCGTTAGGATGAATAAAATCAGTCATGTTGTGCTTGCGCCCGTTGAATTCGATGTTTTTCTAAGAAAAAGGTATCAATCAGCATCAGAATAGTGCCTACAGTAATAGCACTATCTGCGATATTGAACGCAGGGAAGTGGCTGTTCTGGTAATACACATGAATAAAATCGACTACATAGCCGAGGCTGACCCGGTCGATTAAATTACCGATGGCACCACCCAGAATCAGGGCAATCGCCAATGGTAAAATTTTCATGTCTTTTGGCATGCGCATCAGCCAAAACACAAAGATTACAGACACTAAACCTGCCAGTGAAGTAAAGAAATAGCGTTGCCAACCACCGGCATCGGACAGGAAACTAAAGGCAGCGCCATAGTTATGTAGCAGTGTCCAATTTAAAAAGGGCAGCACAGGAACAGGATCTGCATAGTTCAGATTTGTCACTGCAATCCATTTGGTCCATTGATCCAGAATGATCGCCAGAATGGCCAGTCCAACCCACCATAAATTATGTGGATAGAACTGGAATAAGCCCTTTTTGGTGTGGGTATTAGGCATATTTTCTCTCTTCGCCTTGGCCTGTAGGAAGGTTGATGATACAACGACCGCATAGACCAGGATGTGCAAAATGTGTATTTACATCTGGTAATACATGCCAGCAACGTACGCATTTTTCGCCATCAGCTGCTGAAACTTTCACATTCAAGCCTTCAAGATCAGACGCTTCACCTTGTGCTGCATCAAACTCATTGACGATCACTTGTGATGTGATCAGTACGAAACGAAGCTCATCACTTAACTTATCTAGCACTGCTTTTAATTCGGCATTTGCCCAAAGTTCAACTTTGGCAGACAAGTTAGAACCGACAGTTTTCGCGGTACGTGCAGTTTCAATGAATTTGTTTACTGCAGATTTCACGGCAATGAGCGTTTGCCATTCAGCTTCAGATACTACATTTGCAGTTGAAGCCACAGGAATATCATACCATTCAGCCGTGAACACGTATTTCTCTGATTGCTCAGGAATTAACGGCCAAGCTTCTTGTGCAGTGAAGCTCAGGATTGGTGACATCCAACGCACGAATGCTTGTACCAAGTGATACAACGCAGTTTGTGCAGAATGACGTGCTTGCGAATCCGCTTTCGTGGTGTATTGACGGTCTTTGATGATGTCTAAGTAGAAACCACCCAAGTCATTGATACAGAAATTAGTCAGAGCAGTCGTTACGATATGGAAGTTCATATCTTCGTATGCTTTCTTAATGGTTTCTTGCACTTCAGATGCACGTTGCAGAATGTATTGATCCAGCGCGATCAATTGATCTACAGGAAGCGCATCTGTTGATGGTTTGAAGCCATTCAGGTTAGCAAGCAAGAAACGAAGCGTGTTACGGATACGACGGTAACCATCAGAGGCACGGCTAAAAATTTCTTTACCCGCGGTCATTTCATAACGGTAGTCCGCTGATGCGATCCAGAAGCGTAAGCCATCCGCACCCATATCTTTAATGATGTCTTGCGGCGTGATCACGTTACCGATCGACTTGGACATCTTGCGGCCTTTTTCATCCACGACGAAACCGTGAGTCAATAGACCTTTATATGGCGCACGTTCGTTAATCGCAATCGAGGTCAATAACGACGACTGGAACCAGCCACGGTGCTGGTCTGAACCTTCAAGGTACAAATCAGCAGGATCAGTCAGTTCTTCACGTTCACGCAGTACCGCATAGTGCGTTGTACCAGAGTCAAACCAGACATCTAATGTGTCACGAACTGCGTTGTATTGTTCAGCATCCGCACCGATAAACTCAGAGGCATCACGGTTATACCAGCCATCAATGCCTTCTTGCTCGATCAGCTTAGCCACTTCTTCAATCAGTTCAGGCGTACGTGGGTGCAATTCATTGGTGTCTTTGTGTACGAAGAACGGAATTGGCACACCCCAAGTACGTTGACGTGAAATACACCAGTCCGGACGACCTTCAATCATCGCCTGGATACGGTTTTTACCCCAGTCCGGTACAAAGCTGATATCGTTTTCAATCGCATTCAGTGCATTTTGACGCAGACCTTTGGCATCCATGCTGATGAACCATTGTGGGGTCGCACGGAAGATAATCGGGGTTTTATGGCGCCAGCAATGCGGGTAGCTATGCTTGATCACCACGTGTGCCCAAAGCTTGGTCGCTTCAGTCAATGCTGCAATGATTTTTGGATTGGCTTTGTAGATGTGCTCGCCCGGGAAGATTGGCGAAGTCGGTAAATACACACCATTACCGCCGACTGGGTTTTCTACTTTTAAGTTGTACTGTAAACCAACTTTATAGTCGTCTACACCGTGGCCCGGTGCGGTATGTACTGCACCTGTACCGCTAGCATCGGTGACGTGTTCACCCAAGATCACTGGCACTTGGCGGTCGCTAATTAAAGGATGTTGAAGAACTAAATTCTCAAGTTTTGCACCTGTGAATTCAGCAAGCACTTCAAATGCAGTAAAGCCATAACGCTGAGTTGCAGACTCAACCAATGATTTCGCAAGGATGAAGTTTTGTGATGCTTTGTCTTCACCAATTGCTTTCACCAGTTGGTATTCAAGTTCAGCGTGGAGTGCAACCGCTTGGTTAGCAGGCATGGTCCAAGGCGTTGTTGTCCAAATCACGATATCCGTACGATCAGCGATTTCTACGCCGACACGTGCAGATAAATCAGCAAGGTCTACAACCGTGAAACCGACGTCAATTGCGTCAGATTTTTTATCTTCGTATTCAACTTCAGCTTCAGCGAGTGATGAACCACAGTCTAAACACCAGTTGACTGGTTTCAGACCTGGCTCGATATGACCTGCTTTCGCGATTGCACCCAATGAACGTACGATGTCAGCTTCTTGTTTGAAGTTCATCGTTAAGTAAGGATTGTCCCAATCCCCGAATACGCCCATACGTACGAAGTCTTTCTTTTGAAGCTCAACTTGGGTGTAGGCATATTCACGGCAGGCTTTACGGAAGGTAGATGCATCCACTTTTACGCCGACTTTACCGACTTTTTCTTCGACTTTGAGTTCGATTGGCAAACCGTGACAGTCCCAGCCCGGTACATACGGTGCATCAAAGCCATCCATGACACGGCTTTTGATGATGATGTCTTTGAGTACTTTATTGACTGCATGACCCAAATGGATTTGACCATTGGCATAAGGAGGGCCGTCATGAAGCACGTATTTTGTCTTGCCAATACGCGATTCACGAATCTGCTGATAAATGTTGTCGGCATACCACTCTTCTAACCATTTCGCTTCACGTACTGCCAAGTTTGCTTTCATTGCAAAGTCAGTACCTGGGAGGTTTAGCGTGGCTTTATAGTCCACTGCATTTTCAGGAGTTTGCTTATCGCTCATGCAAGTCGTCTTCCAATCTAATCAGTTATGTCACTGACACGTTTTACAATAAAAATATGGGATATTAAAAGGGAAATGTGGGGTGATTTCGACGAAACTCAAGCAGTTTCTCGACATCATCATCAATTCCGGCTTTTAGCGATTCAAGCGAAGGATAGTCCTTTTCGCCATGTAAATAGTTTAAGAACGTCACCCGCATCAACAGGCCATACAGATTAGCAGAAACATCTGGAAAATGTACTTCTAATCGCCACTCTGGATGTGCTTGTTTGATGGCCGGACGTGTGCCGACATGACCTGCCCCAAACAGGGCAGTCGGGTCATAACCCGCAATACCGGTTTGCGTTGCAGAGTCGGCTTTTACTTTGTCTTTTAAGGATTGGGTTTCACAAATGACTTCCACCCCATAAATTCCTTTCAGGCAGGGCTTATGACGGTTGAGCCGTACATTAATGGTCGGGAAATCAATGGTTCGACCAATCTGATCGCCATATTGCACTCGCCCGGTAATGCTATAGGGACGACCCAGCAATTGTGCGGCCAAGGCTAAATCACCGGCTTGCAAGGTCTGGCGAATCCGGGTGGAACTAACCCGTTCACCATCTAGAGCAATGGTATTTAAATTGGTCACTTCAAAGCCGTAATTGCGCAGGAATTCGCTGTTGCCCTGGCGGTTTTTACCAAAGTGAAAATCATCGCCCAAGACCAGATGCCGGGCATTCAGTTTTTCTTTTAAAATGTCGGCAAAGGCTTCTGCAGTCAGGCTGCGGAAAGTATGGTCAAATTTCGCCACTGCGATATAGTCCACACCCAGCTCAGTCAGATATTCAACTTTTTCACGCAATGATGAAATACGCGGTGGAGCATCATAACCCTGAAAGTATTCAAGTGGTTGCGGCTCGAAAATCATCACTACAGATTTTAAACCCTGTGCTTTGGCCACCTGTTGCAGCTGACGGATCATCGCCTGATGGCCTAAATGCACGCCGTCAAAATTACCGATGGTCACGGCAGTTTTGGGTAATTCAGAATGAGAGGCTAAAGCATTTAGACGGAGCAGCTGCATGGGCAAATCAAGTGCTTAGAAATATCGAGAGGCTATATATTGCCATAATCTCGCGCTTTCGTCTTGCTGTTGTGTTTTTATGCAATATTTTTCTTGAAAATTCATCTTCCTTGGAATTGAGTCGGCTGGTTTTTCTACGCACTAAGTATGTTTGATCAGAGCACTGGTGCTTTTCATTCAGCCGGTTTTGTTTTCTAATGTCAGGGTTTTTCTTGATATCAGGTGTTTCGAATGTCCGATCTGGCACTCATCATGGCTCTACCCAATGAATCCAAAGGCTTGTTTGAAGCAGAAGGCATTCAGGTGCATTACAGCGGGATTGGTAAAGTCAACGCGGCCTTTAAAGCCTTTGAGGTGATTCAGAACACCGGTTGCAGTACCTTGCTGAATTTGGGCAGCGCGGGGAGTTCATATTTCAATGCGCATGAACTGGTCGAAGTCACGCAATTTGTACAGCGTGATATGGATGTGTCGCCCCTTGGCTTTGAGATCGGCATGACCCCGATGGATCAGCATTTCCCGGGTGCCATTGAGCTGGATTCTTTCTTTGACCATTTGCCGAAAGGAATTTGTGGGACAGGCGACAGCTTTGAAACCGGTATTTCAAAAGTGGCGTGTAATTTGGTCGATATGGAAGGCTATGCCTTGGCAAAAGTCTGTAAAAAGCTGGGCGTTCGGCTGATTTCAGTGAAATACATTAGTGATGGAGCCAATGAGACTGCGCATCTGGATTGGGAAGAAAATCTGTTATTGGGTGCGAAAAAATTATTAGATTTATATCAAATGGTAAAATAAATAGGAAAGTTAAGTTTGCTCGGCGACCATAGCAGCTATGGTCGTGTGCCAATCAGAAGCGCTTGCTTATTTATCCGTGCGTGGAATCACGCCGTATAACATCATGTGTACCGTATGCTGGATAATGCGTTGCTGCATGCTGCGGTTACGCAAAGTTTTACCCGTGACCATTTCCATTTGAGTGGCAAAGTCTGCATAGTTCTGGGTAATCGCCCAAATATTCAGAATCAGTAACTCAGGATCAATATCTGCAGAAATCTTGCCTTGCTCCTGCCAGTTGGAAATTACTTTGGCTTTACGCTTGACCAGTTTTTTCAGCGGACCTTTTAAAATTTCCAGAATATGCGGTGCACCTTGAATCACCTCCAAAGCAAATAAACGTGATGCTTTAGGCTGGGTACGCGACACTTCAATTTTTTGCATCAAATAATTGGTGATCGCTTCTTCAGGCTCAAGTTCAGCTTCCAAGGTTTGTAAAGGCGCCAGCCATTTTTGTAGAACGGTGGTTAATACCTCGACATACAGGGCTTCTTTATTTTCATAATAATAGAAAATATTCGACTTATGCATTTCTGCAATTTGTGCGATTTCATCCAGACTTGCCCCATTAAAACCATATAGGGAAAATACGTCTAGTGCAGCATTTAGCAGCTGATTGCGTTTTTGAGTACTCTTTTTTTGTTCCATTAGCAAATATAAAAAACAATGAAAAAGGGAATCCTCAATTGTACGGCAAATCATCAGATTTGTGCACACAGTCACAGGCTAATTTTTTGAATAATGATGATTTATTCTCTAGATCAATATTTTAAACAGGCTAAATGCATCTATACCAGGAGAAAAATTCAAGTTTCTGAAAATACTTCATTTATTCATCTTTTTTCTTCATCAATTGAAGAGAAGAATAATACTGAAATGAATCTGATGAAAATGTATTCTTATGGAGATAAAAGTATTTTTTATAAGAATAAGACCCAAAACCATGCGCGATTTTGGGTTGGATTAGGTATTCAGGTCGCTAAAACTGCCTGCAAGACCTGCTGTTCCAGTTCTGCAAATGTCACACTTTTTTGCCGGGGACGAGGTAAGTCGACCCGAAATTCTTTGGCAATATGGCCTTTGTCCAGCAAGATAATCCGGTCTGCCAGTTGTACTGCTTCACTGACATCATGCGTGACCAGAATGGCGGTAAAGCCTTGTTCGGTCCATAAGCGCTCAATCAGGTTTTGCATTTCCAGACGTGTCAGGGCATCCAGAGCACCGAGTGGTTCATCCAGCAACAGAATACGCGGCTGATGCGATAATGCCCGCGCCAAGGCGGTACGTTGCCGTTGTCCTCCAGAAAGCTGTGAAGGCCACAGTCCAGCTTTTTCTTTTAGGCCGACTTTTTCCAGCATTTGAGAGGCTTTGGCATGCTGCTCTTTACCCAGGCCTAACTGCACATTCTGTTCGATGCTACGCCAAGGCAGCAGGCGTGGGTCCTGAAACATCACTCGGATATCATCGGCAGTAATGCCTTCACGGATATGCCGGGCTGACTTGAACTTGATTTCGCCGTAGCTTCGCTGTTCCAGATCGGCAATCAGGCGCAATAAGGTACTTTTACCACAACCGCTGCGACCGACAATTGCCAGAAATTCACCCGGCTGGATATGCAGGTCCAGATCTTCCAAAACCTTGACCGAACCGTAAAACTTGTGCAGCTGTTCAATGATAATTTCGGCACCGATCACTGCAGCAGGATTGATCTCTGCCGCAGGTTGTTCCAGTGGCACAATCGGGTCATTGGCATGACGCCCTAAACTGAGATCAGTCATCACATGCTCCTCATTTATTCTTTATTTTTGATAGCCGGCATGCCAGCGCAGCAGGAATCGCTCTAAGGCCACGGCCAGAACATCGGCCAGTTTGCCAAGCAGGGCATACAGTAAAATACCCACCAAGACCACGTCAGTTTGCAAAAATTCACGTGCATTCATGGTCATATAACCAATACCAGACTGAGCAGAAATAGTTTCGGCAACGATTAACAGTACCCAGACCAGACCTAGAGAAAAACGCAGTCCGACCAGAATTGACGGCATCGCACCCGGCAGAATAATTTCTTTATACAGTTGCCAGCGAGTTAAGCCGTAGCTTTTGCCCATCTCGATCAATTGCGGATCGACGGAACGAATCCCATGATAGGTATTGATATAAATCGGGAAAAATACCCCAATCGCCACCAGAAACAATTTGGCAGATTCATCAATCCCGAACCATAAGATGACTAGGGGAATGAGTGCCAGTGCAGGAATATTGCGGATCATCTGCAAGGTGGTGTCGAGCAGGGTAGAGGCAGTTTTGGATGAACCATTTAACAGACCCAGCAATAGGCCCAAACCCCCACCTACCAATAATCCGCTGATGGCACGTCCTGCACTGACTTGCACATGCGTCCACAGTTCACCGCTGAGCAATAAACTCCAGAAGGCTAAAACCACGGCACTCGGTGCAGGCAGAATCCGGCTTTCCAGCAGGCCTGTGCTAGAGGCAATTTGCCAAACTGCAATCAAGAAAATTGGAACCAGCCAGGGCAGCAGATGCTGCCCCAGAATTGTTCCACGTGAAACCTGCTTTGGGGTCAGGGTTTCAACGGAAACGACTTTTGACATTAAGCAGACTCCTTAATTTTCTCAGCCTGCTTGTTCTCGTCCGGTGTGTAGTTGTTCGCCACGATTTCACCAAATGGACCGGTCAAGTTTGGTTGAGTGAGTTTTTGCTGGGTTTCCAGTGGAAGTAAAGGGAATACCAGTTCTGCAAAACGGATGGATTCTTCCAGATGTGGATAGCCTGAGAAAATAAAGGTGCTGATCCCCAGATCGGCATATTCCTGGATACGTGCAGCGACAGTTTCCGGATCGCCGACCAGTGCCGTACCTGCACCACCACGAACCAGACCCACACCTGCCCAGAGGTTTGGAGAAACTTCGAGTTTGCTGCGATCGCCATTGTGCAGTTCTGCCATACGGCGCTGACCGACCGAGTCCATGGATTTGAACTTGGCTTGGGCTGCAGCGATAGTGGCATCATCCACATATTGAATCAGTTCTTCAGCCGCCGCCCAGGCCTGCTCATTGGTTTCGCGTACGATCACGTGTAAACGGATCCCGTAATTCAGTTCACGACCTTTAGCTGCAGCCTTGGCTTTTACCACTGCAATTTTTTCTTTGACTGCTGCCGGTGGCTCGCCCCAGGTCAAGTAAGTATCGACCTGATCCGTGGCCAGCTCAATGGCATCATCCGATGAGCCACCAAACCATAAAGGCGGATGCGGCTGCTGAATGGGTGGATACAGCAATTTTGCATCATCGACACTTAAGCGTTCGCCATGGAAACTAAAGCTTTCACCGGTATGTGAGCGTTTTAAAATTTCACGCCAGATGGTGGTGTATTCGGTCGCCGTTTTATAACGGGTTGTGTGATCTTCATAGACGCCATCACCTTTTAGCTCCTGCTCGTCACCGCCAGTCACCAGATTCAGCAGTACTCGGCCATTAGACAAGCGGTCAAAGGTCGCGGCCATACGTGCAGCCAGTGCCGGCGTGGTCACGCCTGGACGCAATGCCACCAGGAATTTTAATTTTTTGGTCGCATCAATCAGGCTGGCTGCAGTTAACCATGGATCTTCACAAGAACGGCCAGTCGGAATCAGGACACCTTCATAACCAAGATTATCCACGGCAACGGCAATCTGCTTCATGTAGGCATGATCTACAACACGTGCGCCCTTGCTGGTGCCTAAGTAACGGCTGTCGCCATGAGTGGGGATAAACCAGAAAATTTTCATGTGATATTCCTTAAATTAAATCATCTTGTTTGTTCATCAATGTGTGGCTGCTGGCGACCAGATCTGTTGCTGGACGCTGATGGTTTTGGGAATCAGTTGAACCTGCTGGAAGAGATCGGCAATATTCTGTTGGGCTTTGATCACTTCCGTCGTTAATGGTTGTACCGGCGAAGGTTTAAGACGACGCTCAAATGCAATCTTTGCCACTTCTGGTTTCAGACCGGTACTTTTCTGATAAATATCTAGAGCTACAGCCTGGTTTTTAAGAATCCACTGGTCAGATGCATTTAAGGCCTGAATAAACTTCCCGGGGCTATCCGGATGCTTCCGAATAAATTCGGGATTGCCGATATAAAAGGAGTAGGTTTGTGGAAAGTCACTGGATTCAATCAGCACCTTAACCTGGCTGTCGAACTCGGCTGCACCCAGAAAGGGATCCCAGATTGCCCAGGCATCAATGGCTTTTTTGTCAAAAGCAGCACGTGCATCCGCAGGGGGAAGCCAAATGGCTTGAATCTCTGACCACTCCAATCCTGCTTTTTCCAGGGTTTTGGCCAGAAGTTCATGGGCACTTGAACCTTTTTGAACCGCGATCCGTTTTCCTTTCAACTGTTGAATGTTTTGAATCACACTGTCTTTCGGCACGACCACGGCCAAAGAATTTCCCGCCACTTTTTCAAAGGCCACGTAGCTCAGGGCTTTGTCTGCCGCCTGTGCAAAAATGGGCGGAGTATTCCCCACATAGCCATAATCCACTGCACCGACTGCTAAGGCTTCCAGCATTTGCGGGCCTGCCGGAAACTCTTTCCATTCAATTTTGGCATTGGGAAATTGTTGTTCTAATAGCTTTTCATCGCGTGCCACCAGCAGATTCAAAGCTGATTTCTGAAAGCCAACCGCAATGCTTTGTACCTGTTGTGCTGCTTTGGTTTCTGCAGCAGCCGTTTGCTGTGATTCCTGTTTCTGGCAGCCAGTCAGACTAAAGCTCAATAATGCTAAGCTGATATAAGAAACTGTTTTTAAATGACTCATCTTTATTCTCGAATTATTCTGCTGTTATTTAATAATTGCTGCATCAATATTCAGCTTTTGTGGAATCAGCTGCTGCGCGTAAAAGGCATCCGCCACTTGTTGCTGTTTTTGAATCACGTCAGTCGTGAGAGGTTTAACGCCGAAACCCATGCGTGAAATAGAGGTTTTCAAGACATCGACGGCCAGACCTGTCGGTTTTTGCAGTAACTGTGCGGCAGCATCCTGATTTTTTGCGACCCAGTCCGTGGTCAGATTCAGTTCATTGACGACCGCCTGTACCACCTGAGGATGGCTTTCTGCGAACTTGCGATCTGCCAGATAGAACTGATGATTGCTCACCACATTTTCACCGCTGGCAATGACACGCGCACCAATCTGATGTTCAGCAGCTGCAAAGAACGGATCCCAGATCACCCAGGCATCGACTGCACCACGTTCAAATGCAGCACGTGCATCGGAAGGGGGTAAATAGATCACTTCGATATCACCGAGTGTCAGCTTGTTGGCTTCCAGAACTTTTAACAGCAGGTAATGCACGTTTGAACCTTTGTTCAGGGCTACCCGTTTGCCTTTCAGATCCTGAATGGACTGGATTGGTGAATCTTTCGGTACAATTAAAGCTTCGGCCTTAGGCGCTTGCGGCTGATTGGCCACATAAACCAGATTTGAGTTGGCCGCCTGGGCAAAAATTGGCGGTGCTTCACCGGCTTCACCAAAAGAGACGCTACCAACGTTCAGTCCCTCAAGCAGTTGCGGACCAGCAGTAAATTCTACCCATTTCACATTGATCCCTTGCTGTTTTAAGGTGGTTTCCAGCGTGCCGCGTTCTTTTAAAATCGGTAATACGCCGTATTTTTGGAAACCAATATTCAGGGTAATGGTCTCTTCTTTTTTCGAGCAGCCTGAAAGCATCATGACACCCACCATCGCAGTACCGAGTACCGCAGTCTTTGTTAAAAACTGAACATGAGATTGGCGCATGAATCAAAACTCCCGAAAGTGAAAAGCTAGTGAATGAAAACTTAGACACACGCTAATCGTTTTTGTTTTTCTAAAAAAATAACTATTCAGGAATTTCTAATGAAGAAAAAAGATAAATAAAAAAGCGCAAAACTTATGCAGAAAAGTGATTTATATAAAAATGAAGATTTAATATTTAAATTAATCAAACCTATGAAATTTATAGTTATTTTTTTAAATCTAATCTATTGATATGTTTAGCTAAAAACGAGTAATAGAATTTTAAAATTTAAAGCGAGATTGCCAGATATCTTTATCTAAAATTAAGCTAAGGCACTGAAAGAAAAAGCCACTTTAAAGTGACTTTTTGCAAACAATTGAATTACGTTGATAATTATAAAAAGCCTGACGGGCATCCGGCAGGTCATCGACTGAAGCCGGTTCAAAGCCTTGTTCCAGAAACCAGTGCGCGGTGCGGGTAGTTAAAATAAACAGTTGCTGAATCTGCATGCTTTTGGCTTTTTCTTCTAGATAATGCAGGATCTGGCTACCCCGATTAGACTTGCGATAACTGGGATGTACCGCAACACAGGCAATTTCTGCAGAACGCAATTCATCCCCTGTCGTCGGAATCGGGTAGAGGGCGGCACAGGCCAGAATCATGCCGTCCCGTTCGATTACGGCAAACTGGTTGATTTCATTTTCTAGGCGTTCACGCGAACGATAGACCAGAATGCCTTCTTCTTCCAGTGGACGCAGCAAACCGATCAGGCCGCCAACATCCTGAATATCGGCCATCCGCACTTCTTCATAATGCGCGTCGGTGACCAGAGTGCCGGAACCATCCCGGGTGAACAGCTCTTCCAGCAGGGCACCATCATAGGCATAAGAAATCAGATGCACCCGATGTACGCCGTTCATTGAGGCTTCCTGTGCGGCTTTCAATTGTAGTCCTCTTTCAAGCGCATCTTGTTCGACCGGAATAAAATCATCCAGTTGTTGCGGTGTCACTTCGCGTTTGAGTTGGCCGTTACTGTCCATCAGACCATGCTGCTTACCGAGAAAAATCAGTTTATCTGCCTTAAGGCGAATCGCAGTTTTGGTAGCAACTTCTTCAGCCAGCAGATTAAAAACTTCTCCGGTAGTGGAATAGCCGGTCGGGCCAAGCACCACAATATTATGACTGTCCAGATGGCGCTGAATCGCATCGGTATCAACCGCGCGCACTTCACCGGTCAACTGAAAATCGATACCATCGCGGATGCCATACGGCTTGGCGGTGACAAAATTCCCTGAAACGGTATCAATCCGGGCGCCATACATCGGCGAATTGGCCAGTCCCATAGACAGCAGTGCTTCAATTTGTAGGCGGATCGAACCGACGGCATTCATCACGCAGCTTAAAGATTCACGTGTGGTGACCCGACGCTGCTGGTAAAAAGGCGTCGTAATCTGGCTTTGAGCCAGATTCTGGTTAATTTGCGGACGTGCACCATGTACCAGAATCAGCCGAATGCCCAAAGAATGTAATAAAGCAATATCGTGAATAATATGCTGAAAGTTATCATTTAAGACGGCTTCGCCATCAAACATGATTACAAAGGTTTTATTGCGGTGCGCATTGATATAAGGCGCAGAATGGCGAAACCAGTGCACATATTGCAAGGTTGTGCTTTGTGACGTTTCTGCTGAAGTCATGCTGTGCCCATTTCAATGATTGAAGATCCAGCTTTGATTCTAATGAAAAAAAACGCAAGTGGAAGCGCAGATATAAAAAAACACCTGAAGGGGACTTCAGGTGTCTGCAAGACGAGCAGTAATGGAGAAAGCTTAGTTAATGATGCGTACAATTTTGTTGGTACGTTCATTGACCAGAACGTAGTCATTGTTGACTTTGTACCATTGCTGGAAACGGCCGGTATTTGGTAAACGGCGTGCTTCGCGATCACTGACTTCAAAACGGTTGTTGTCATATTGACGTGGTAGAGTTTGGCCTACGCGCCAGTCACGGCTTGGGTTGACCATACGGTTGTTATGACGGCGGTCATCATTCCAGCGACGGTCGTCATTCCATTTCTTGCTATCTTTGGCATTCCAGTGTGGTGCCGATTTATGCGGATTATGGTCATAACGCGAGTCATGCTGTGGTGCTGCCATTGCAGAAGTAGCTAACAAAGCACTTAGAGATAACGCGATTGTAGTTAAGACTTTTTTCATGGCTCTCACCTTAAGATGTATATCTAATTTCGATGAGACTAAATTAGCGAACAAGTACATAGAAAGCGTGAGGGCTATTTAGTTAAATTGTTAAATTCATGAAGAAATTTAGTAGATGAATCACGCAGTTTGAAAACTGGAAAAGCCGCGAGATTTTGGGTTAAAAATTTTCAGCCAGTGAAATAAAAAAGCCCAAACATCGTTGGGCCTTAAAAAAGATTAAATTTGAATGCACTTATGAACTAGTCACCCACAATCCGGATAATGCTGTTGTTTTCAGAATCCACCAGAATATAGTCATTATTGACTTTGTACCATTGCTGCTTGCGGTCAGGTCGAGGCAGGCGATGGTCTTTGTATTCAACTTTATAGCCATTGCCACGATAATGCTGCGGCATCACATAACCCGGCTGCCAGCGTAACTGTTGCAGGCGTTTCACCCCGCGTTCTTCACGCATACGGCGGTTATCCTGCTGATCTTCCTCTCGGAACTCACGGGCTTTCTTCTTGTCATGACCATGACGTGAATCCATACGGGATTCATCATTGAAATGAGGGGCAGCGATGACGACATTGCTCAGCATGAATGTACTGCAAGAAATTGCCAGTGCCACCAAAACCTTTTTCATGTTGAACCCTCATTAAATTGTTCATCTTCTACAGCACCTAATGTACGGAAAAATTGCAGAGAAACTGTGAAGAACAGGCACAATTTTTATAACAAATGCAGAGATATTATGATGATGTCATGTTTTTACATGACTATATGCGACGGCATCACTTCTATAAAGTAGCCTACCGAGCCATGTCCTTATCTCATCAAAGCAAGGGCCAACATGCAAGCGAAAATCGATGATTTAGCTCAAAAAAACAGCATTGAGTCAGCGAGAAAAAAGTTCATGATTTAATGAAACGACAAAGAATTTTGCCGGTTTAGTTTGAGATTAATTCCATTGCTCTGCCAAACCTTGTAAGGACTGAATCGCGTCAGCCACGGATTCAGCTTGAAGAGCATCATCAAGTGCCACAATCAATGCTTCAGATAACTGCAACTGTTCAATCCGGTGAATTGTTTCAATTTTACGTTTTTGATCAGCCATGCTGCGCTCCTAATTTGATCTATCTGTGATTCAAGAAAGCATAGTCCAATCAGTTTAATTTGGAAAACCGTATAATTTTATATATTTAATATGTAAATCCGATTTATTGTTATTTTTTGCAGGATTTTAAGAAAAAAAGGGCACTTTATCGAAAAGTGCCCAAGATTATTCAATGACCCGACTTTTAATAAGCGTAGTTCAGGTCAGTATAATCGTTGAGTGATTTCTGCACATGCGCCTGAATAAAGGCACGTACATCCTCGGCCGTCATGGCTTTGCCCTGATTGCTGATGACATGTTCGATTTCTGGCTGACCTTCAATTTTAATGCGATAAACAAAATGCTTGGCCAGACGATAACTGTCGTCTAATTTTTCAATACCAGTCACATAATAATAGGCATGTTCAAAATTCAGATCCTGATGTGAAAATACAAATTGCTCGAACAATTTGAGTTTCTGAGCATTTTCGAGTGCTTTGATGTCATCCACGATACTGGCTTCAAACTTGGTGCCGTATTTCTCTGAAATAGGCTGTTGATCAATCAGCAGCGACACCATGCCATCGTCTAAATGGGTCACCGTAATATTGTTTAATTCAGTCATGATGCACTCGAGTGAAATATAGTGGGGCTTAGTATGCTGTTATTTTAATGAAACTCAATGCGAGCGGGGTGAACTTACTTAAGATTTATGCGCTGAATATGACTAAAAATGAAATAAAAAGGGAGCGATTGCTCCCTGAATGACAGACAGAATAATTTAATCCTGTGCATCAATACTCTGGCCATTCATATGCAGGCTGTCATTACCCATCAAATATAGATAAGCCGGCATGATTGAATCGGGGGTAGGCAGGGTTTTCGGATCTTCATTCGGATAGGCCTTGGCGCGCATGGCAGTCCGCGTTGCCCCGGGATTGATGCAGTTATAACGGATATTCGGATGTACCTGCTCTTTGGCAAATAACTGGCTTACCGCTTCAATAGCAATTTTAGAAACCGAATACGCACCCCAGCGTTCGCGGGCTTCGCGGCCTACACCTGAGCTGGCAAAAACCACTGAAGCATGTTCAGATTTGGATAATAGCGGCAGCAGGGCCTGGGTCATGACAAAGGGTGCACGCAGATTGACCGCCATCACATCATCCCAGACGTTGACCGGATAATCCGCCAAGGGAACCCGTTCACCTAAAATGCCGGCATTGTGCAGAATACCGTCCAGACGACCAAACTGACGGTCTAGCGTATCAAGCAAAAGCTCATAATCACGTTCTGACGCACTTGATAGTTGTAGCGGCAAGATGGCAGGTTGCGGCGCACCCAAACTTTCAATTTCATCATAAATGACTTCGAGTTTGTTTAAGGTACGCCCATGCAACACCACAGTTGCGCCATGCAAGGCATAACTGATTGCTGCTGCACGTCCAATGCCATCGCCCGCACCTGTGATTAGGATGATACGATCCTTGAGCAGATCGGGGCGAGGTTGATATGCTGAATATTTCATTATCTACCTCCTCACTTCTTATTATTTAGTGTTAAGCGTTCAAGATACCGCAGTATGCTGCTTCAGTACCAGTGTCTGAATCAATTGATGTAATTCTGTCACAGTATGCACGATATGGTCGGCCTGCCAGGCGTTTAAATCGTCTTTGTATTGCAACGGCAAATAACCATAGGCAGCCAAAATGGTCGGCATCTGGGCATGACGACCGGCATCAATATCTCGTGGATGATCTCCGACATAGATACAGTCTTCAGCGGCAAGATTCAGTTGCTGGGCTGCCAGATACATTGGTTCAGGATCAGGTTTAGTACGTGTCACATCTTCCGGGCACACCAGTACCGCACAGCGTTCACTCAGACTCAGTGCTTGCACTAAAGCCTCACTGAGCCAGCGCGGTTTATTGGTCACAATCCCCCAAGGAATGTCATTTTCCTCTAGCTGTTCAAGTAATGGATACATGCCATCAAACAGATCGGTATCGACCGCAATATCTGCGCCATACATGTCCAGAAAGCGCTGACGGTGTTGCAGAAAGACCGGATCTTCTAGTTGCAGTTCCGGATAAACCAGTTTCACCATAGCGCGAGCGCCTTCGGAGACCTGGGTACGAATCAGCTCGGGTGCAACCAGTGTGCGGCCTTCTTCACGGCACATCTGCTGGATAATTCGGATAAAATCGGCCGCGGTATCAATCAGGGTTCCATCTAGGTCAAATAAAACGGCTTTCATGCTGTGGTCTCTGCTGCGCTATCTTTCACGGTATAAACCATGTAGTTCACATCAACATTCGGTGCCAGCCAATAACGCTTGGTCAGCGGATTATAGTGCAGACCGGTCATGTCTTTGAGCTTTAAACCAGCGTTACGAATATCATGTGCCAGTTCAGACGGCTTGATAAATTTGCTGTAATCATGGGTGCCTTTGGCCAGCATGCGCAAGACATATTCTGCCCCGATAATCGCAAATAAATAGGACTTTGGATTACGGTTAATGGTCGAGAAGAATACATGACCACCTGGCTTGACCAGCTTGTGACAGGCCTGAATAATCGATGCCGGATCTGGCACATGCTCTAGCATTTCCATGCAGGTCACGATGTCATATTGGCCAGCCTGTTCCTCTGCCAGTTGCTCAACCGGCACCTGACGATATTCAATATTGCTTACGCCTTCCTGTTCAGCATGGATGCGTGCCACATTTAAAGGGGCTGCGCCCATATCAATTCCGAGCACATTGGCACCACGTCGCGCCATGCTTTCGGCCAGAATGCCACCGCCACAGCCGACATCCAACACTTTTTTGCCGCTTAAGCCTCCGGCATGTTCATCAATCCAGTTTAAACGCAGTGGATTAATCATGTGCAAGGGGCGGAACTCGGAATGCTGATCCCACCATATAGCTGCAAATGCTTCAAACTTGGCAATTTCTTGTGGATCAACATTCAATTGCAACATCGGTGTCACCTCAATCAGTCGTGATTAGCTAAAAATATGTATGTGCCGAATGGCCAGAGAAACTGATTTAAAACCTTGAAAATCAGTCCGATGGTTTAGTGTAGCGATTCTGGCAGAAAAAGCGATAAAAGCAGCAAAAAAGTTCACAGAATGAAAACGAAACCGGCATAATTGATTTATAGTGAACACATAAACTAAGCATAATGATTTAGAGGACGATAATCCGAATGAAAAAATTCCTTTTAGGCGCTGTTGCCGCATCTGTTTTGGCCTTTTCAGGCAATGCTATGGCCAATTTTGTGGCAGGTCAGGACTATCAGGTGGTTGCAAAACCAGTCAAAGTCGAAAAACCGGGCAGAATTGAGGTACGTGAATTCTTCTGGTACGGCTGTGGTCACTGTTTCGCGCTTGAACCACATATGCAGGGCTGGTTGAAAAAATTACCAAAAGATGTACGTTTTGTACGTACGCCGGCTGCAATGAATCCACTCTGGGAACAGGCAGCACGTGCTTATTATGTGTCTGAAGCATTGGGTGTGCGTCAAAAAGCACATTTACAATTATTCCATGATATTCATGACAAGCAACGTCCAATTTTAGAACAGGCACAACTGGCTAAGTTCTATACTCGCTATGGTATTCCTGAAGCAAAATTTAACAGCACCTATAAATCTTTCCCGATCACTTCGAAAATTGCCCAAGCCAAAAATCTGGCTGCTCAGTATCAGTTAAGTGGTGTTCCGGCAGTGACCGTGAATGGTAAATATATTGTGCAGGGTAATGATGCCAAAGTCATTCAGGTGGTGAATTACCTGATCGAGAAAGAGCGTAAAGCCAAATAAGTCTGAACTGACGATCAGTAAAAAAAACCTGCATCATGATGCAGGTTTTTTTATTTAGGCAGGGGGAATGACCGCTTCATTGAGCACAGGGCTTGCGGTTTCAACTGTTTTGGCAGGTCGCCGGTACCAGTGCAAAATGCCACGTAGCAAGAGCTGCATCTGTAGCACGCTTTGGGTTTTAAAGGCATTGGATTGAGCGCGGCGCAGCTCTGGATCAACCTGATGCTGCAGATGAATCCAGCCCATGGCCCAGTTCAGGGACAGTTCAATCAGCATCTGTGCCAGAGCCTGCAAGTCCTGTGATGCCTGAATATGTCGGGTAGATTGCATCTTGGCCAGTTCATGCATGACATCTTCAGCCAGAAAATGAATTTCCCGTTCAATGCCGACACGTAACACGTCCGAACCGCCCCAACGTTCTGCCACAAAAAAAATCCAGGGTTCAGGATGATATTCGACGGCCTGAAAGAAGAGCTCAAGCCCGGTGTGGGTTCGGGTATTCGGCTGATACAGATAAGCCTGCCCCAGCTGATTGAGTACGCCCTTGATATGAATCGCAACCTGATCCAGCAATTCCAGACCCAACTGGTTCATATCCTGAAAGTGCCGATAGAACGCCGTCGGTACTACTCCGACTGCATTCGCGACTTCACGTAGGCTGATCGTGCTGAAAGCGCGGCCCTGACTGCTGAATGCTAGTGTCGCATCGAGTAGTGCCTGATGACTTTGCTGCTTGCGATCTTCACGTAAGGACATAAATGGGTTTCCTGTCACTGGCTTCCCTCATAGGGAGTTTTAGTCTAGCAAAAATTAAATCAAATCGTAGTGCCACAGATCGGCAGAATTTTGACATCTCGTAGCGAGCTGATGCATTGATTTTGTAAATGAATCACCAGGCTGCCTAATCTTGGCAAAGGCTTCTGCTATACTGAGCCGCAATTATTTTGAACCCATACAGGACTTATTATGCGTATCGACCAGCGAGTATTAGATCAATTACGTGAAGTGAAAATTACCCGTAACTATACACGTTATGCGGAAGGCTCTGTATTGGTTGAATTTGGTCATACCAAAGTACTCTGTACTGCCAGTGTGGATAGTTCTGTACCGCGTTTCCTCAAAGGTCAGGGCCAAGGCTGGGTGACTGCTGAATATGGCATGTTGCCACGTTCAACTCATACCCGTAGTGACCGTGAAGCGGCACGTGGCAAACAGAGTGGCCGTACTCAGGAAATTCAGCGTCTGATTGGTCGTAGCTTGCGCTCAATGGTCGATCTGAAAAAGCTGGGTGAAAATACCATTACTATCGACTGTGACGTAATTCAGGCTGATGGCGGCACCCGTACTGCAGCGATTACTGGTGCTGCGGTGGCTTTGGTCGATGCCATGAACGTCTTGCTGGAAAGAAAGAAAATCAAACATGATCCATTAAAAGGTTTGGTGGCTGCGGTTTCTGTGGGTATTTTCAAAGATGAAGTATTACTGGATCTTTGCTATGAAGAAGATTCAAACTGTCAAACCGATTTGAACGTGGTGATGACTCAGGCCGGTGAATTTATTGAAATTCAAGGCACTGCAGAAGATAAGCCATTTACCCGTGCACAATCGAATGCCATGCTGGAAATGGCCGAGAAAGGCATTCAGGAACTGGTGAAAAAACAGCAAGAAGCTTTAGGCTGGTAATCCATCCCATGCTGAGAAACGCATCTCCGGATGCGTTTTTTTATGCCTGAAATTTCAGCAATTACTGTATGAGAAACTGCATCACAAAGCTTCATCACAAAAATCCGACATGAATCGGCTATATCTGAACCGGTTTTGCATCGATATTGGATCAGGCGAGATCAAAATGAGGAATGCGGCATGAAACAGTGGCTTTGTGCAATTTCATTGCTGGGCGTGTTTGGATTAACTGCCTGTGACTGGGGCAATAATCGTGAAGATGACGAGCGTTCAGTGTTAAATCAGGATCGTGATGAGGATAACGGAAGATATAACGACCGTGATGGTGACGATGATGACCGCGATCGCCGAGGTAATCGGGATGACGATGATGATTAAGGTCTAAAATAGAAAATTGAGCAAAATATACGCAAAAAAAATTTCTAAAAATAAAAAAAGGGTGCTTCGCACCCTCTACGGTCATCTATCCCATCTAGACTTAAGCATTGAAACGCATCGACAGATCAATGGCTTTGAGATCTTTGGTCAGCACGCCCATGGAAATATAATCTACGCCGGTACTCGCGACTTCACGTAAATTATCAATGGTGATATTACCTGAGGCTTCCAGTTTGCAGCGACCGGCCACATGTTGCACCGCGTCGATCATCTGCTGCTGACTGAAATTATCCAGCATCACAATATCAGCATGGGCTTCGAGTGCCTGATTCAGCTCATCCCAGGTTTCGACTTCAACTTCGACAGGCTTACCCGGTGCAATTTGATGGGCCTTGGCAATCGCCTGCGCAATCCCACCCGCTGCCATAATATGATTTTCTTTAATCAAGAAGGCATCAAACAGGCCCAAACGGTGATTCTGGCCACCGCCAATGGCCACGGCATATTTTTGTGCGATACGCAGACCCGGAAGCGTTTTACGAGTATCTAATAATTTGGTGTTTAAACCTTGCAACTGTTTGACATAGTGGGCGGTTTTAGTCGCAACCGCAGACAGCGTCTGGACAAAGTTTAGCGCAGGGCGCTCCACGGTGAGTAAGCTACGTGCAGATCCGGCCAGTTTTAAAAATGCTTGATTGGCTTGAACATGATCACCATCATTTTTCAGCCAGATCACTTCAATACTTGGATCATAGGCCTGAATCAAGGCATTTACCCAAGGCTGGCCGGCCAAAACCATGTCTTCACGGCTAATGATAGTGGCAGTGGCCTGTTCATCTTCAGGAGTCAGCAGGGCGGTAATATCGCCTTCACCGATATCTTCTGAAAGTGCTTGTTGAATATTGATCTGAATGGACTGGTCTAGCAAAGCTTGAGATATGCGCATAAGTATTTCCGTATCTTTTTTAAGCCGTGAAAATTGCGCCTTATCTTAGCACCGTTACATAAAAGATGAGCGATTTTTCATCCAGTTTGCTGGGATGAATTGAGATTTCTCCTTGAAAGTTTTAGCATGAAGCCGGCTGCAATGCTGATCTTGCAGATTTTATTTTTGGGGAGAACGGTTTTATGCAACAGGCAGCTGAGTTTCAGGTCAAGGACGGGCAACTAATCGGTGCACGTCAAATCCCGTCTCCCAATTTTAATCAGCGGCCAGAACAGACCGAGATTCAATTGCTGGTGATTCATAATATCAGCCTGCCACCTTCCCAGTTTGGCGGCGGTTATATTGAACAGTTTTTTCAGAACCAGCTGGATTGGTCAGTACATCCCTATTTTCAAACCATTGAAGGGATGCAGGTGTCGACCCATCTGCTAATTTTAAGAACGGGAGAAGTACTGCAATTTGTTAATTTCAATGACCGTGCCTGGCATGCCGGCCGCTCGAGCTATTTGGGCAAAAAAGAATGTAATGATTATTCGATCGGGATCGAACTGGAAGGCAGTGATGACTTGCCTTTTGCAGCTGAACAATATCAGGCCTTGGTAAAAGTCACGGCCTGTCTGCAACAGCATTATTCCAAGATTCAGCAGCATATTGCCGGACATTCGGATATTGCACCGGGCCGCAAGACCGATCCGGGACCATATTTTAACTGGGCTGATTTTCGTACACAGTTACAGCATTATAAAAATACCTCAAGCTCGCTTGAGCGATGAAATTAGGCAATGAACTTCTGACAAAAGTTTCATTACAATAACCACAAATTTATACATTAGGTGAAGAGGATGGCGCTTTGGCGTTCGACCGTCATTGTCAGTGCGATGACCATGTTGTCACGCGTACTGGGATTGGTTCGAGATATTGTTTTACTGAATGTCTTTGGTGCTGGTAAAGACTTCGATACCTTCGTAGTCGCATTTCGTATTCCAAACTTTTTCAGGCGTTTATTTGCCGAAGGCGCATTTTCACAGGCGTTTATTCCGGTACTGACCGAATATAAAACCAGTCGCACGCATACCGAAGTCCAGATCCTGATCAGCCGGGTGTTTGGCTGTCTGGCGACGGTGATGACGACTTTAACCATGGTTGCGATCATTGCTGCGCCATTGATTATGTATATCTATGCGCCCGGTTTCCATAGCGACCCTGAAAAATTCGCTCTGGCGACCGACATGTTCCGCCTGACCATTCCTTATTTGCTGTTCATGTCACTGACGGCTTTTGCCAGCAGTATTCTGAACAGTTATGGCTCTTTCAGTACCCCGGCATTTGCACCGGTCTTGCTGAATGTGGCGATGATTGCAGGAGCACTCTGGCTTACGCCTTATATGGCTGAGCCGATTATGGCGCTGGGCTGGGCAGTGATCATTGCCGGTATTTTACAGCTGGCGATCCAGATTCCTGAATTGTGGCGTAAAAATCTGCTGATTCCACCGAAAATTGACTTCAAGCATGAAGGCGTAGATCGCATCATGAAGTTGATGCTGCCGGCATTATTTGGTGTATCTGTCACGCAAATTAACCTGCTCTTAAATACCATCTGGGCTTCATTCATGCAGGATGGTTCGGTGTCCTGGCTGTATAGTGCCGAGCGTATGACCGAATTGCCGCTGGGTCTGATCGGTGTTGCAATTGGTACCGTGATTTTGCCGTCGTTATCGGCACGGCATACTGAACAGAACCCAGAAAAATTCCGTGGCATGATGGACTGGGCAGCTAAAGTCATTGTGATGGCAGGCCTACCCGCCAGTATCGCACTGTTTATGCTGTCGACCCCGATCATTCAAGCCCTGTTTGAACGTGGTCAGTTCACCTTTGAAGATACCCAGATGACGGCTTTGGCACTGCAATGTATGAGCGGTGGTGTGATTGCCTTTATGCTGATTAAAGTCTTTGCACCCGGTTTTTATGCACAGCAGGATACCAGAACCCCGGTGCGTGTCGGTCTGATGGCTGTGGCAGCCAATGCAATTCTGAACGTGATCTTTATCGGTTTCTTCAAGCTGATTGACTGGGAAGCGGAGCATATGGCCCTTGCACTGGCATCGACGGGTTCAGCGATGGTCAATGCCGGTTTGCTTTATTATTATCTGCATAAGCGTGATATTTTCCGTTTTGGTTCGCACTGGAAAAAAATCTTCCTGCAATTCATGTTTGCCAATGTGGTGATGATTGCGGCCTTAGCCTATGCTCTGAGCTGGTATAACGCAGATGTATCGCAATGGATGCGTGTTTTAGAAGTATTGATCTTATGTGTTGTCGGTGTGGTGGCGTATGTTGCAGCCTTGCTGGTAGCAGGTTTTAGACCACGTCATTTAAAACCTTAAGTTCATATTGAAAGAAATATTTTTGATCAAAACAGATCATTAAAATACCCATAAAAAAACAAGAGCCAGAAGGCTCTTGTTTTTTGAAAGCTAACACTTGCTTTGAAAAGGTCTAGCGTAAATCTAGACCTTGCCGCGCGAAAGAAAACCAACGATCGCAAGAATCACCGCAATTACCAACAAGATAATTGCAAAATCCTTAGACAAGCCTGCGACGCCACCGAAACCAAGTAGACTTGCAATTAATGCAATAACAGCAAAAATAATAGCCCAGCGAAACATATATATTCTCCATGTGTTTTTATTTTCAAATTTAGTATAGAAATAAACGATTCCAGCGACTGTTAGTGTTTTGTTGATGAACTGTCTATGATTTAACAATAGTTTACGTGATAGTAATAAGAATTTGAGGCGGTAGGTCTGCAGGGTTCGGGCTGCTATAATAAGCTGATTTTTGAATGTGCCGACCTGATCATGAGCGATACTTTACGTCCCGAATTCTGGAAAAACTATTCACTTGCTGAACTGACGCAAGTCGAGTGGGAGGCCTTGTGTGATGGTTGCGGATTATGTTGTCTGATTAAACTGGAAGATGAAGAGACTCAGGAAATCGCATATACCAAAGTGGCCTGCAAACTGCTGGATTGTAGCACTGCGCGTTGCTCCAATTATCCAGATCGCTTGCAATATGTGCCGGACTGTATTCAGCTCACGCCAGAGAAGCTGGAGACAATTCACTGGCTGCCTTCGAGTTGTGCCTATCGTCGGGTAGAGCAGGGTAAAAGCCTGCCATCTTGGCATTATCTGATTAGCGGTTCACGGGAAAGTGTGATTCAGGCACGCAAGTCGGCAGCAGGGCGCTGCCTGACTGAAAGCGATATTCATGAAGATGACATCGAAGACTATATCGTACGCTGGGTGCGTTAAATCTGCCTACGTGATTCGTTTATTGATCTGCCGGATGGAGTAGGGCCTGGGCCGAAGCACCGGCCATCGGACGATAGAAATAAAATCCCTGTCCAATCTGACAGTCACAATGGATCAGGGTGTCCAGCTGTTCTGTATTCTCGATCCCTTCCACTAGAATATCCAGTGCAATACTAGAGCCAATCTGGGTAATGGCTTTGACAATGGCCAAGGCAGATGGGTCACTGTTCATGCGCTCTACAAAGTTTCGGTCAATCTTGATGCAATCGACCGGATAGTCCTGCAAGCGGGTCAGCGAAGAATGTCCGGTGCCAAAATCATCCAGTGAGATCTGGATTCCGGCCTGTTTCAGCAGGTTGAGGGCACGGACCACATAATTGGCGCCATGTTCGGACAGGCTTTGTTCGGTAATTTCCAGTTCAACTTTATGTGCCGGAACATCAAAATTGGACAGGCGTGCCAACAGTTTTTCGGCATAGTCATCGCGCAGGAATTCAACTGGTGCAGCATTGATTGAAATCGGCAAC
Organism: Acinetobacter lwoffii; assembly: GCF_024129115.1. Classification (GTDB taxonomy): domain Bacteria; phylum Pseudomonadota; class Gammaproteobacteria; order Pseudomonadales; family Moraxellaceae; genus Acinetobacter; species Acinetobacter lwoffii_T. The sequence continues at coordinate 184,655 of NZ_JAMXXO010000003.1, read as the reverse complement.
AGATCCAGACTTTGGGCCTGCCAGCGGCTCATGTCGGCGAAAACTTTCAGCTGCATGGTCTCACTGATGCGTGAGGCGAGCTCATAGTCTTGAAAGGCACCAAAAATTTCGGAAGGTAACTGAATGTTCTGATTCTGATCTTGCCAGCGTAATAGCGCTTCAAAACCGATCACTGCACCATCAGAAAGACGGACCTTGGGCTGGTAATAGGGAATGATCTGATCGGCGAGAATAATCTTGCGTGCCAGAGTCAGCTGCTTGGTCATATTTTCCAGTGATCCACACATTTCCTGATTAAACATGCGGATGCCACCACGACCACTATTTTTCAGGTCATTTAAGGCGATATCGGCACATTTCAGCAGATTCGAGGTATTTAAGGCATCACGTGGATAGATGGCACAGCCTATACTCATGGCACTGCTGATGCTATTGCCGACATAATTAATAGGCTGATCTAGCTGGGCATAGGCCATTTGCGCCGTTGTCAGCAGTTGCTCTTCACTTTCCAAATTTTTGACCAGCACAGCAAATTCATCACCACCCAAACGGGCGATGATGGTATTCGGACCGAAACAAGTCTGGAAGCGTTTGCCTAAGACATGTAACAGATGATCGCCGGCAATATGGCCCAAGGTGTCATTAATATGCCGGAAATAGTCCAGATCAATCAGCAATAAACCTGCCATGGTTTGCTGTTGCTTGGCCTTCAAAAGTACCTGCTTAAAAGTTTTATAGAAGGTACTACGGTTATATAGGCCGGTGAGTTCATCCCGTTTAATCACTTCTTTTAAACGGGTTTCTGCGATTTTTTGCTGACTGATATTGCGTGATACACAGAGGATATTTTGGGTAATATTCTGCTGATCCAGAATTGGCGTCAGCAGGTGATCCCAATATTGGATCGGTTGATCTTTGATCTGGATTTTGCTGGAGAAACGGCTGTTTAAGCCTTGGGCTGCCTGTTTCAAAGCACGCTGCCCGGATTTTCGGGCTTCAGGGGTTAAGCGATTTAACCAGCACAATGAACGCTCCTGATCCTGTTCTGCAGTCTCATTTGCTTGTTTCAGACAGCCAGCCTGGTTGCTATGTCGAATCTCGCCTTCAGGGCTGATAATGTTAATGCAGTCTGTGCTGGCATCCAGCATGTTTTCCTGGGTTGAAACAATCTGAGAAAGTTGCTGCTGGATTTCAAAATAATCATGCACATCGGTCAGGGAAACGGCCCATTGCAGCAAATGTTCAGGTTCATGATGAAATTTTACCGCCAGGCTACACATGCGATAATGGGTATCACTGCGTTTAATCCGGCACTGGGTTTCAAAGTTCTGATGCTGATCCAGCGCAGCATGCCACTGCGCTAAAAACAGCTGCAAGTCTTCTGCATGAATAAAGCTCTGCCATTGCGGATGACCCTGTTCATTCAGGTTCACGCCAAGATAATCAGTTAAGGCATCGTTAAAATATTGCAGATGTTTTTTGTTGCTGACCCACAAGGGTTGCGGTAAGGCATCGATCAGATTTTTTAACAAAACCGATTCAGACAAGTGAACGTGGGGTGCAATCAGTGATGATGACGTCAGTGGCTTAGACCGACTCACAGCTCCCTGTTCAAATTTATCATGCTTCATGCATTCACCACTACAACCCAAAAGTGCCCAAGGGGCGAGATAAGTTTCTTTTAATTAGAATAAACAATATGAAAATTACACTGTAATTAATTCACAATTAATCATGTTCAAATTATTCACTTTTACAGAGATTAATTCATTCAGAATTAAAAAAATAGAGGATATCTACATAAATTAATTTTTTATGCTTGATGTTTGCATTCTTGGAATCAAAACTGCTGGTGTTAGAATGAGATCATAATTTAGTTTGAGCCAATAATAACATGTCAGATAGTCATATCCCGCTTCCAGAACGCTTACGGCCACGCGACCTTACACAGATTATCGGGCAGGAACATTTGCTGGGAGAACATGCGCCCTTACGCCAGATGATTGATCAGGGGCATCTGCCTTCGATCATTTTCTGGGGACCTCCCGGAGTCGGAAAAACCACCATTGCCTTACTGCTGGCTCAAGCGGTAGACCGACCTTTTATCAGCCTGTCTGCACTGAATACCGGGGTGAAAGAACTGCGTGAAATCATTGCCGAAGGTGGCGATTTGCTGACGCCAGTGGTATTTATTGACGAAATTCATCGCTTTAATAAATCCCAGCAGGACGCGTTATTAAATGCGGTCGAGAAAGGGAAAATTACCTTAATTGGCGCCACCACTGAAAATCCGTCTTTTGAAGTGAATAGTGCCTTATTATCACGTTGTCAGGTGTATAGCCTGAATGCATTGAGCGCTGAATCGATTCAGACTTTGTTGACGCAAGCCTTACAAAATGACTCTTTCTTGCAGGAAAGACATATCCTGATTGAAGAATTTGATGCCCTGATCCAGTTCGCAGCAGGAGATGCTCGCAAGGCGCTGAATCTACTGGATCTGATTGCCAGTACCTTTGAAGCGGATATGGAAAATATCATCACCAATGCGGTCGTGGTAAAAGTCGCACAGCAGAATATCGCCCGTTATGACAAGTCCGGTGAGCAGCACTATGATCTGGTCTCGGCCTTTATCAAGTCGATTCGCGGCAGTGATCCGGATGCAGCCCTGTACTGGATGGCACGCATGCTCAAAGGCGGCGAAGACCCGGTATTTATTGCACGCCGTATGCTGATTGCCGCATCCGAAGATATCGGCAACTCTAATCCAAATGCTTTGCTGTTGGCAGGGGAATGTTTCCGTTCGGTGCAGGCCGTGGGAATGCCAGAATGCCGGATTATTTTGGGGCAATGTGCAGTTTATCTGGCGACCAGTGCTAAAAGTAACAGTACCTATCTGGCGATTAACAAGGCGATGGAACTCGCAGATAAAACTTCAAATTTGCCAGTGCCTTTGCATTTAAGAAATGCGCCAACCAAGCTGATGAAAGAGCAGGGCTATGGCGTGGATTATCTGTATCCGCATAATTATCCTGAGCATTTTGTGCTACAGGAATATATGCCGCCAGAACTGAAGGATACCAAACTGTATGAATCAGCACGTAATAAACGTGAAGTTGAAGGGGAGCGTTTACAGCAACGCCGTTGGCAACAGCAACAACAGCAGCAATAAACTGAGTATCTCAACCGATTGAACAGAATAAAAAAAGCCCAATTCAAGGCGAATTGGGCTGAAAGTAGGATGTTTTTGAGGGAGATAACATCCTAGAGGGTAGAGGAGAAATTTGGTCGGAAAATATGGAGTAAAGTGCGTCAACTCACTGATTTGCCTGGTATGTGATAATATTAATGCATGTAGTTTTTGATGTAAAAACGATCATTTTAATAATAAAAATTTATTTTTCCGATTAAAAGCCGGAAATAAAAAACCGAGCTAAAAAGCTCGGTTTTTTCGAATCTGCGCATTTACAGATTAGATGTTGTCTAGATTGATACCTAAACGGCCAGCTACTTCTTCATAGGCTTCAACTACGCCGCCTAAACCTTGACGGAAACGGTCTTTATCTAGTTTTTTCTTGGTGTCTTTGTCCCATAGACGGCAACCGTCTGGAGAGAATTCATCACCAAGTACGATACGGTCATGGAACACGCCGAATTCAAGTTTGAAATCAACCAGAATCATATTACCTGCGTCAAACAATGCTTTCAGCACGTCGTTCACTTGGTAAGTCAATTCTTTCATTTTCGCCAATTGTTCAGCAGTCGCCCAACCTAAAGCAATGGCTTGTGACTCATTGACCATTGGATCGCCAAGCGCATCATCTTTAAAGAACAATTCAAATGTTGGAGGAGTCAGTTCCTTGCCTTCTTCCACACCCAGGCGGCGGCATAAAGAACCTGCTGCATAGTTACGGATCACACATTCAACCGGGATCATATCCAGTTTTTTCACCAGCACTTCATTTGGAGTCAGTAGCTTTTCAAAGTGGGTCTCAATTCCCGCTTCTGCCAGTTTTTCCATAATGAAGGCGTTAAAACGGTTGTTCACCTTGCCTTTACGATCTAGTTGCTCAATTTTTTCGCCATTGAATGCTGAGGCATCATCGCGAAAGACTAAAATCAGATGGTCTGAACTGTCTGTGGTGTAGACAGATTTCGCTTTACCAGTATAGAGCAAGGTTTGTTTTAACATGAGGGAACCTTTTACAAAAAAAATGCCTAGAAATGTCTAGGCTGGCCAATTTTGGTAAATCTGGTTGAGCAGTTCTGCAGCTTTTTCACGGTCGGCAAAACTGTTATCGGCATTGAACACAGCGAGGTTATTACTTGAACCGACAGAAGATAATCTTAATACATAGATCTGCTGATCAACCTTAATCGTGACTTCATAACGATTTTTGCTCTGCGCAACGATGCTATGATTCAGACTGCTGAGGGTGGCAAGTGTATATTGCCAAATTGTAGCAGAATTTCCCTCAATTTTAAGCAGCGGATTAAGATTTCCGTCAGTGACCAACTGTGGTCGACCCACCGTATTGGTTTCGGTTAGATCAGCTGTATTTGAGTTTTCAGTCTGGGCTTGTGGGCGTGGCAAGGCAAAACGGTTGCCACGCTGGTTTTCAAGCTTCGGTGCATGTTCAATTGCAAGCGGATCAACTGTTGGAGCAGGATACAATGGCGTTGCAGGACGAACCATGGCGCCTTCAGGATATTGTAAAGCTTCCAGGGTAGTAGTCTCTTTATAGTCTAAAGTGCCGTTATTAAAGGCCATTGAACTACAACCTGCCAAACTGAATACTGAAAGTGTAAGGCTAAGTCCTAAACGTAATTGCATAATCTTGTGCTCTTTTATTTGATAACGCCCGCTTCGACCAGTGCTTCATGAAGTGGAGCGCGATATTGTTCTGCAAGTGGTGTTAATGGGAGGCGAATACCTGTACCAATTAAGCCCATGTCATGGAGTGCCCATTTCACAGGAATTGGGTTCGATTCGCAAAATAAAATATTGTGTAAATTTGCAACCTGAGCATTTAACTGTTCAGCTGTGGCTGCATCACCAGCAATCGCAGCGGCACACACTTCGCTCATGGCTTTCGGAGCCACGTTCGCCGTGACCGAGATATTGCCTTTGGCGCCATGACCGATCAGTTGATATGCAGTGGCATCATCACCTGAATAAACAGTCATGTCTTTGCCTACAAGGCCTTGCAGCAGTTCAGCACCGCGCGGTACATCGCCAGTCGCATCTTTAATACCGATAATTTGTGGAATATCTGCCAGGCGAATCACGGTTTCATTGGCCATATCCACACCGGTACGGCCCGGAACATTATAAAGAATCTGTGGCAGATCAACGGCTTCAGCAATGGCTTTATAATGCTGATACAAGCCTTCCTGAGTCGGTTTGTTATAATACGGCGTTACTAGTAAAGCGGCATCTGCCCCCAGCTCTTTGGCTTCGCGGGTCAGTTCGATCGCTTCACGGGTCGAGTTCGCACCTGTGCCAGCAATAATAGGAATACGTTTGTTGGCCACACGAATGATTTCTTTGATCACCTGGGTGTGTTCACTCATGCTGAGAGTAGAGGCTTCGCCTGTTGTTCCAACGGCAACAATACTGTTGGTGCCCTCTGCAATATGCCATTCAACCAGCTTCTCGAGACCCTTCCAATCTACGCTGCCATCTTCAAACATAGGGGTGACGATTGCGACTATGGAACCTTGAATGGTCTGTGCTTGCTGAGTCATTTTAAAAAACTATCCTATTTGTCCATCCGAAAGGAATGAGAAAACATAAATTGGGATGGATTTGTATTTTGATTTATAGCAAATTCAATAGATTTGCATTGAATTGAATATTGCTTATGCAAATTATGACTGATCAAACGCATAAGAACAATATGCTTTAGTAAAAGCTACTGAATTCTTTATACAAAGCCTTCTGGAAACAATCAAGTAATAAATAAGATGATTTATAAAGCAAAATCCTGAGACCAAAGTTATGTCTCCAGTCTAGACAAAGGAGGAGATTGCCCCAAATGAACCTAGTAATGATAAGGCTTGTGCAAAAAGATCAGCTGAAAACTGCCATTTTTATGCCTTTTGATTTTGGATTAATAGTTATATTGGATAAATTGAGATATCGTACATCTTGATCGCACTCTCATACTAAAACAAATAAAGCCAAAAACGACTAAGACTAATCTTTTTTAAATATCAATAAATTGAGATTTTTTTTTCTTATCGGTTAATTTTTTAACTTGATGTATAAGCCTTAAACTCTAAGTCTTGAACTTTAGGGGATTCTGATTAAGTGTTTTTGCGACTTTATCAGTCAGCATCTTCAATTCATTTACTTCAGCCCCTTTGGAAATATCCAAGCAAAACGTTCAACTTATTGATAGTTATTTTTGCAATCAGGCTCATAGATGATGGCTGTCTTTTGTAACGCTGATTGAACAAGGATAATCCAATGGAAAGATCAGACAATAAGCATGCTATCGTCACGGTCGCGATCTGTTTTCTGATTGCGGTGATTGAAGGCTTAGATATTCAGGCAGCCGGAATTGCTGCTGCAGGTATTCGTGAGCATTTTGGTCTCGATAGTTCCCAGTTGGGTGTGTTTTTTAGTGCAGGGATTCTGGGTTTATTACCGGGTGCACTGGTTGGTGGTCGATTTGCAGATCGCATTGGCCGTAAGAAAGTCTTGATCTGGTCGACAGCAGTGTTTGCTGTATTTACCTTATGTACCGTCTGGGTCAATAGCTTTAACAGCTTGCTGGCAGTGCGTTTCCTAGCTGGAGCAGGTCTGGGCGGCGCGATGCCAATTCTGATCACACTTGCTTCTGAAGCAGTCTCTCCACAAAACCGTGGCCGTGCAGTGGGCTTGATGTACTGCGGCATGCCAGTCGGTGCAGCAATTTTATCTTTGATTGCGGCGACTGAATTTGGCGCCAACTGGAAAAATGTTTTCTATCTCGGTGGCCTGTTACCGATTTTTGCCATTCCACTGATGATGCTATTTTTGCCTGAATCGAAGGAATACCTGAAAGCACAGAACAAAACGGCTGCAGAACTTGCTGTTGCACCGCAGGGTTCATTCAAGGACCTGTTTAATTCGGACAACCTGTTACGTACGCTGTGTATCTGGGTGAGCTACTTCTTTACCTTGATGGTGGTTTACATCATGTTGAGCTGGCTGCCATCATTGTTTATGGAACTTGGCTTTACCCGTAAGGATGGTTCAACCGCACAGTTCTACTTCATGGTGACAGCGACGATTGGTACGATTATTTTGGGTATGCTGACCGACCGCTGGAAGAAAGCCTATGTGATCCTGTTGATGTACGGCGGTATTCTGGCAGGTCTGTTGGCGCTGAATGGTGCAAGCTCGCTGAACCAGATGTATATGGCAGCCGCATTGGCCGGTGCCTTCGTGATTGGCTGTCAGGGTGTACTATATGCCTTCGGCAGTATCGTGTATCCGACTGAAGTGCGTGGTACTGGTGTTGGTGTTGCGTCTGCAGTTGGCCGTATCGGTGCCATGCTGGGGCCAGTGATTGCCGGTCAGTTACTGACGGCAGGTTTTGGCGCTGCTGGGGTTATTAGCGCCGCGATCCCATGTATCATCATTTCTGCATTATGTATGCTGTTCCTGGTGAATCGTACTAAAGTGTAAGGTTGAACGATTTAAAAAAGCCTGCTTTTGCAGGCTTTTTTATTTTCAGAATTTAAGAATTAAATACACTGTTTTATTATTAGAAAGTTCATCACTTTATCTTAAAACTTATTTTTTGCAGTGATCTAGCACGGAACTTGTCTCATATTTGTCAAAAATAATGAATCTATTGATCTGCTCATATGCGCATGCTGAGAATGCACAGTCATGCCATTTTTAGCAGCAGAGCTAAAAATACTGGGGTATTTTGCGCTATGCTTGGGCATAAATCGAGATTTCAATGGATGAAAACAGATGCAGAATAATGTTGCTTTACTGGTCGTAGACGTACAAAGAGGATTTACCCCGGGAGGCAATCTGGCTGTAGCCAATGCTGACCAGATTATTCCAAATATTAATCTATTGGGGCAGCATTTTAAGCATATTATCCTGACCCAAGACTGGCATCCGGACAACCATATTTCTTTTGCAGACAACCACCCCGGCAAAGTAGCCTATGACAGCATTCAGCTGGATTATGGCACTCAGGTCTTATGGCCAAAGCATTGTGTGCAAGGGACACGCGATGCCGAACTGCATCCGGATTTAAATTTACCGCAAGCACAACTCATCATTCGCAAGGGTTTTCATTCCCAGATCGACAGTTACTCGGCCTTTATGGAAGCTGACCAGAAAACCCCGACGGGTCTTGCTGGCTATCTGCGTGAACGTGGGATTGATACCGTATTTGTGGTCGGGATTGCTACGGACTTTTGTGTGGCCTGGACTGCAATCGATGCCTGCAAACTGGGCTTTAAAACCTATGTGATTGCCGATGCCACCAAGGGCATTGACCTGAATGGTTCCTTGCAACATGCCTGGCAGGATATGCTGTCGCATGGCGTGAAACGTATCTATGTGAAAGATATTGTTCAAGCAGCTTAAAGCTGAATAGGGATAGAACTTAAATATTCCTTTGATCTTATTTATATTTAAATATAAAAATTCAGGCGTCAACGGGTGCCTGTTTTATCTTGCTTTTTCTCCCTTAATATCACCTGGATGAAACCCATGTCAGCCTTGCTCCAGTTTAGCCAATTTGTCCAAAAAACCTTTGCTTTATGGGTGGTGCTTTTTTCCGGCATTGCCTTGATGATCCCTGAAGCTTTTGTCTGGTTAAGAGCTTATATTCCCTGGATGTTAGGCATCATCATGTTCGGCATGGGCATGACCATGACCGTCGGAGATTTTAAAAGTGTCTTGCAAAGTCCGAAGGCAGTAGCGATTGGCGTCGTCGCCCAGTTTATGGTGATGCCGGGTTTGGCCTTTTTGCTGTGCAAGCTGTTCCAGCTGCCACCAGAGATTGCCATCGGGGTAATCTTGGTGGGTTGCTGTCCGGGCGGAACTGCATCCAATGTGATTACCTATATGGCCAAGGGCAATACTGCCTTGTCGGTCGCCTGTACCTCGGTTTCTACGTTACTGGCGCCCATTCTAACTCCGGCCATTTTCTACTTGTTGGCCAGTCAGTGGATTGAAATCAATGCCTGGTCGATGCTGGTGTCGATCTTACAGGTGGTGTTATTCCCGATTATTCTGGGCTTAATCGTACGGGCGCTACTCAAGCAAAAAGTCACGGCCTATATTCAGGTCATGCCGTTGATTTCTGTGATTGCGATTGTGGCAATTGTCGCGGCGATTATTGCCGGCAGCAAAACCCAGATTCTGGAGTCCGGTTTAATGATTTTAGGGATCGTGGCCTTACACAATGGTATGGGCTATTTACTGGGTTATTGGGCCAGCCGTATATTTCACTTGGCAGAAATAGACTGTCGTGCAGTCTCCATTGAAGTGGGAATGCAGAATTCTGGTCTGGGTGTGGCCTTGGCGGCAACCCATTTTGCCGCATCACCACTTACCGCTTTACCAAGTGCCATTTTCAGCCTGTGGCATAATATTTCAGGGCCAGCTTTAGCCACTTATTGGGCTGCCAGACAAACTGAAAAAACAGACACCTAATTGCAGTTTGATGACAGCGCACAACAAGCCAGAGCATGATGTTTTATAATTTTAAAAATTAAAATATTAATTTATATGGATTTATCGAGCTTTGTAACATAAGTGTCATGAAGTCTGCCTAAGATCGCCCCTCAATGATGTGAAACAACAGACTGTAATCAGCAGCATTGAGAGGGCATGGAACAATTTCAGCATTCGTCAGCGACCTATTTTAATCGGGAACTTTCCTTATTTGAATTTCAGCGTCGTGTCTTGGCACAAGCACTCGATCCGAATTTACCGATTTTAGAGCGCTTAAACTTCCTGATTATTTTTTCCCGTAACCTGGATGAGTTCTTTGAAATCAGGATTGCCGGGCTGATGAAACAGCAAGACCTGAATGCGACTACCCGGACGCCTGATGCTGTACCCACCGAGCTGATTCTACAAGAACTGTCCCAGTCCATTCATGCCACAGTTAACAAGCAGTATGAGGTGCTGAATCATGCGATTTTGCCTGAACTTCAGGCGCAGGGTATCCAGTTTCTTCAATATCAGGATCTTCTGGAAAAAAACAAGGCGTGGATTGCAGCCTTTTTTGCCAAAGAAGTACAACCGGTACTGACCCCGATCAGCCTGGATCCTTCACATCCTTTTCCACGTTTGGTGAATAAAAGTCTGAACTTTATTATCAGCCTAGAAGGTAAAGATGCCTTTGGCCGTGAAATCGAGATGGCAATTGTGCCGGCACCACGTTCCTTACCCTGCCTGATTAAAATTCCGGAAGACGTCACCGGAAACAATACCACCCAGATTTTTCTGACTGCGATCATCCAGCAGCATATCAGTGATTTGTTCCCGGGCATGAAAGCGACCGGATGTTATGCCTTTCGAGTCACCCGCAATGCCGATCTAGTATTGTCGGAAGATGTTGACGATCTGGCCGTAGCCTTAAAAGACGAACTGTGTTCGCGCCGCTTTGGTCGTGCAGTACGTCTGGAAATTGAAAATGACTCTCCACAGAACATTATCGACTATTTGCTAGATGAATTTGATCTGACGGAACAGGAACTGTACCGGATTGATGGACCGATCAATTTGTCCCGTCTGAGTACCAGCTTTGAGCGTCCGGAATTAAAGTATCCGCATTTCAGTCCGGTGATTCCCAAAATTTTCCGTAAACAGAAAAGTATTTTTGAAATTTTAAAGGCACAGGATGTGCTGCTGCATCATCCTTTTGATTCATTCCAGCCGGTGATTACTTTACTGCGCGAAGCGGCTAAGGATCCGGCGGTGCTGGCGATCAAGCAGACGCTGTACCGCAGTGGTCCGGATTCGGAAATTGTTCAGGTGCTGGCAGAAGCCGCACGGAATGGCAAGGAAGTCACAGCCGTGATTGAACTGCGGGCGCGTTTCGATGAAGAATCCAATATTATGGTGGCCAATATCCTGCAAGAAGCCGGGGCAGTGGTGGTCTATGGCATCGTCGGTTATAAGACCCATGCCAAAATGATTCTGATTGTCCGGCGTGAAAACCAGGAATTACTGCGTTATGCACATTTGGGCACTGGAAACTATCATGCCGGAAATGCCCGCATGTACACCGATTACGGCCTGATGACCACACAGCTGGATATCTGTGAGGATGTGCACCGCATGTTCCAGGAACTGACCGGTATGGGGAAAATGGCCAAACTGAAAGCCTTGCTGCATGCGCCGTTTACCCTGCATAGTGAACTGCTGAAACTGATTGACCAGGAAAAGACATTTGCCCTGGCCGGCAAAGCCGCGCATATCATCATCAAGGTGAATGCGCTTACTGAACCGCAATTGATTACTGCCCTGTATCAGGCTTCGCAGGCCGGGGTAAAAATTGACCTTATTGTGCGTTCAATCTGCTGCCTGATTCCACAAGTTACCGGTATGTCGGAAAATATTCGGGTACGTTCAATCGTAGGACGTTTCCTGGAACATACCCGAGTTTATTATTTTGAACATGGCGGTGCCAAGAAACTGTATTGTGCCAGTGCCGACTGGATGGGGCGCAACCTGTTTTCCAGGGTCGAAACCTGTTTCCCGGTGCTGGATCCAGAGCTGAAAAAACGGATTTATAAAGATGGTCTGATCAGCTATTTAAAAGATTGTCACAATGCATGGGAGTTAGATGCCGATGGTCAGTGGCATAAAGTCCCCTGTCAGGATCTGGCCCAGCCTTATAATGCCCAGCAATATCTGCTGGAACAAAAACAGTTAAAAATTTAAGGGATAGGCCAAGATACGCTGGTGTATTTGTTTTATATCCATAAAAAAGCCGGATGTTGGATCCGGCTTTTTTAATTGCAACATTCAGGGATATTTATGAGGCTTTGGACTGTTTGGATTTTAGAATTTCGGTTCTAAAAGTCTGTGCCAGCTCGGCGCTTTCAGCATCCATCCCATTCACAACAAAAGCATGACGAGTCAGGACATTGGTTGGATTCGGCATGCTGACCAGCTGGAAGTGATCACTCACATCTTTCAGCAAGGTATTCGGTACATGTAAGGCACTTTCTTTCGCGACCAGATGCTGAGTCAGGCGCTCAGCGGCCTGTACCGAGCTGAGCTGCATCTCCTCGACTTTAGAGGCAATTGCGCTACGGGTTTGTAGCACAAAACGTTTTTCTTCACGATAGCGTTTATACAGCACTTCCGAAAGCAGCTGGAACACGGCACTGATCATGGTCAGGCAGGCTAGGGCATTCGGTTTGTCTGCCGCGATACTGATCGTGGCACCTTTTTCATCGAATTTATGTACGGTACAAATATCAGAACTATTCAATTTATAGCGTTGCACACAGAGTTCGGTGGCTTTATTCAGGAAAATCTGACAGAGATTGAAATAAGGCACCGAAACGGTTTTATTCACGCTATCCAGTAACTGTTTTGGATCGTAGAACTGAATGTTTAAGCTCAGGCTATCGCTTTCCAGTACCGCTGGTTTATGTTCTTTTTCTTTGGCTTTGTTTTTCACTGCCTGTTGGGCTTGGGCAATCGCCAGTGCTGCGTTATGCTTTTCCTGCTCCAGTGCCTGAGTCAGGGTCTGAATCTCGAATTTCAGCCGCGATTCATTATTGATGCGCGCCAGATATTCAGTCCGGCTTGGACGTGCTACGGCACGATAAGCGACCCAGAGCAGACCATGAATGATGAAAGAGAACAGAATCGCCAGCCATTGCGTGCGCAGAATTTCACCAATACTTGGTTCAATCAGGGTGATTTCAATCACACCGACTTTTTTCTCGTTTTGCAGCGCATCACGGACAAAAACTTCACCTTCGCGAGTTTTGGTCAGTCCGCCAGTGGCTAAAACCTGAGCTTTCGCATCCAGAATCCGGATGGAAGCGACACTTGGATTGGTGGCATAGCGATTTGCCAGCAACGCCAGAGAAACGCGGTTGGGTGGTTCAAGCTCAGACAGGCTGTCTGTCACCAGTTGACTGGTGATCAGCTGTCCCTGATTGGCACGGTTTTCATTCAGTTGGTGAGTGGTTGCCAATACCAGTAAAAAGGTATGCAGAGCAAAACTTACAATCAATAGGCTAGCAAATAGCCCTTGTCTAGGCGCATTCAACGTAAACTTCCAAGGCAATTCTGTTCAATTTCGATTATGATTCTAACAATAGTTGTAGCTCAGACCCGAGTCAATTCATGCGAGAAATCATTCTTATATCATTCTTAGGACCTGACCAGCCTAATCAATTTACACGATTAATGCAGGTTTTGTCCGCCCATTCCTTACAGATTTTAGATGTAGGGCAAGCGGTTATTCATAATCAGTTAACCTTAGGTATTGTTGTAGCCTCTGAAGACCAGACAGCGACAGCATTAGCCATGAAGGAGATCCTGATTCTAGCACATGATATCGGGTTAACTGTGCGCTTTAAACCGATCTCTGTGACTGAATATGATCAGTGGGTCAAAGAGGGTGGACGCACACGTTATATCGTAACGGCATTGGCCCCTGAATTAAATGCCTCTCATCTGCAAGCCGTGACCCAGATTGTCTCGGGTCAGGGCTTTAATATTGAAACCGTGACCCGTCTGTCTGGTCGCCCCGCTTTAGATGGCCAGAGCAGCGGGCCAAAACGTGCCTGTATCCAGTTCGGTTTAAGTGGACAAATGCTAGATGCAGCTGCCATGCGTGAGGCCTGTTTGCGTTTATCCACTGAACTTAATGTCGATGTCGCGGTACAGGAAGATAATGCCTATCGCCGTAACCGCCGTCTGGTTTGCTTTGATATGGACTCGACCTTGATCGAGCAGGAAGTTATTGACGAACTGGCAATTGAAGCCGGCGTCGGTGAACAGGTCGCAGAAATTACCGAACGTGCCATGCAAGGCGAGCTGGATTTCCAGCAAAGCTTCCGTGCCCGTGTCGCTTTATTAAAAGGCATGGATGCATCGGTACTTCCGAAAATTGCCGAGCGCCTGACCATTACCGAAGGGGCTGAACGCCTGATTTCGACTTTAAAAGCATTGGGTTACCGTACCGCAATCCTTTCAGGTGGTTTTCAGTATTTTGCGGAATATCTGCAAACTAAACTGGATATTGATGAAGTGCATGCCAACGCGCTCGATGTGCAGGATGGGGTCGTTACCGGTGAAGTCAAAGGCCATATCGTCGATGGCGCACGCAAAGCCTTCTTGCTCGGTGAAATCGCCCAAGAAATGGGGATTTCCCTGGAACAAACCATCGCAGTCGGTGATGGCGCCAATGACTTGCCAATGTTATCCATTGCAGGACTCGGTGTGGCTTTCCGTGCCAAACCATTGGTACGCCAAAATGCCAATCAGGCGATTTCTAGCGTCGGTCTGGATGGGGTGCTGTATCTGCTCGGCGTCCATGATAAAGACCTGAACCGTGCATAAGTACAGGCTTTGATTGATTTTAAATGCGACCTTTGGGTCGCGTTTTTTATTGCTTATGATGTGAGTGATATAAGGAATATCTGAAATATGGCTACAAAAACATCGATCATCTTAAACGGAAAAATAATTTTTTCACTTAAAAAAACTACTGATAATTTTGTAATGACACGCCAACATTGGCGCAGTCGTTGATCCACAAAAATGTGAAAAGCAAAAAATGTAATGACAATATAATATCGCGACAAAGTATGTCGTTAGGCTGGATGACAGGACTTTTTTTATGCAAAAAACTCAGCATAATGCAGGCATAGAGATACAAATCAACAGATTCCATTTTATTGATTTAACGAAATTCAATAGATAGAAGCGTTGCAATATCAAGCGGAAACTATCTATCTGGATGGAGGGGGTTATATGGTAACAGCGAATTTAGCAACGATTGTGGGCTTCAGTTTAGTCGCTGTAGCTGTGCTTGCTGTGTTCTTCTCGCCTTATCGTCGCTGGTTAAGCTTTATGGCGGCCGGGATGCTGGTATGGGGCCTGATCGAGGTGATTCGTGTAGGAACTCAAACCTGGTTTGAGCTACCAATGACGTATAGTTATCTGAGCGCGTTAACTGCGGTCATGATGGTCGTGACTGGCCTGTTGTTGCGTGAAGATCGTCGTGCTGAGCGTGCTTTAGCAAAACGCCGTTGCATCGAACATACGCCAGTGTATGAAGACGACCAGCAGCAGCTTTCAAGCCGTTAATTCTACAAGTTGCAATGAAAAAAATGCACCCATGGGTGCATTTTTCAGTTTGGAAATATGATACAAACTGCATAATCCACCTAGTCCAGAACTATGCTAGGATATTTGTCAATTTTCGTACAATTAGAATAGGCATCCTCCATGAAACTGTCATCCATTCCTGTGTTAAAACTTCCTCTTATCGATATGAGTACAGATCCGCTGGACTTACTGGTCGCAGGTCTAGCTTTACGTATGAAGCAGTTGGCACGTACCAGCCCAAAATTCATTGAACTGGTACATGGACGTCAATTCCGTATTCAGATTGGTACGGATGAAGGCATGGCACGTCAGATTATTGTGGATAACGGTCATATCGATACGGTTTCGGGTGATGCTGAAAAAGCTGATTTTGTGTTGCAGTTTGCTGACAGTGAGCAGGGTGTAAAGACCTTGGTCAAAGGTGACCCGACGGCATTTATGACCGGCATGCAAAGTGGCACGATCAAAATGGAAGGTGACTTCGGCCTGCTGGTCTGGTTTAACCAGGTGGCGAAGATGATTCCACCAAAATTGCCAAAGCCAGTCAAAGAAAAAGTGAAAATGGTACGTCAGTTTATTAAAGAAAAAACTGGTAAATAAGTTAAAAATCTTTCATCCAACCTTTTCTTTCTCCCTTTGGGAGAAACACAAAGAGGGGTGAAAGGATGAAAGATTTTTTAAAAGAAAAAGCCCTCAAATATGAGGGCTTTTTGAATTCTGGAATAATTAAAACTTATTCAACTTCCAGATTAAATGTCACCGGCCCATCATTGACCAGATGCACTTTCATGTCAGCGGCAAAAATACCGGTTTGTACATGTTCAAACTGGCTTTGGGCATATTCTACTAGCTGCTCATAAAGTGCTTTAGCCTCGGCAGGTGGCATGGCCGGGCCAAAGTCTGGACGTAAACCCTTGTGGGTCTGTGCCATCAAGGTAAATTGTGAAACCAGAAGCAAACCACCTCCGGCTTGGGCAACATTCCAGCCCATTTTGCCCTGTTCATCATCAAAGAAGCGATATTTCAATATCTTATCAATCAGCTTTTTGCCTTTTTCCAGATTATCTTCTTTACCTAAGCCCAGAAAAACCAGAATACCTTTGCCAATTTCTCCGGTGGTTTCACCATCGACCACGACTTGGGCTTCCAGTACCCGTTGTAATAATGCACGCATAATCAATTTCAGTCAGATTTAAAAATGCCGCCATTGTAGCAAGATCAGACTCATCTATTATTAAGTTAATGTCTAAAAAACGGGCTTAATTTATTGATTATCATTGATAATATTTTAAACTATCTAAAAACACGATCGTAAGCATAAAAATTATCTGTTTTATCTATTTTTTACTCTCAAGTATCTTAGCTGCATGCAGGAAAGGTATTAAATTGAGAGATTTAGAAATGTTTAAGCGTTCATTACTTGTTGCAATGCTTGCAACGGTGACAGCTGCCCAAGCTGCGCCATTAACCAAAGATAACGGGGCACCAGTTGGCGACAACCAGAACTCGATCACTGCGGGTCCAAATGGTTCAGTACTCCTTCAGGACGTTCAACTGGTACAAAAATTACAACGTTTTGGTCGTGAGCGTATTCCTGAACGTGTGGTTCACGCACGTGGTACAGGGGCTTATGGTGAATTCGTTACGACGAAAGATCTGTCTGATTTAACGATTGCTTCTTTATTCAAGGCCGGTACCAAAACTCCAGTTTTTGTGCGTATGTCTACCGTCATTCATGGTAAAAGTTCACCAGAAACCCTACGTGACCCACACGGTTTTGCGTTGAAATTCTATACTCAGGAAGGTAACTGGGACTTGGTTGGTAACCAGACACCGGTATTCTTCATTCGTGATGCGATCAAATTCCCGGATTTCATCCATGCGATGAAACCAAGCCCGGTCACCAATGTACAAGATGCCAACCGTGTATTTGACTTCCTGTCTAGCCAGCCTTGGGCAACCAACATGCTGACTTATGTTTATGGCAAGCAAGGTGTCCCAACCAGCTACCGCGAACAGGACGGTTTCGGTGTACATGCCTACAAACTGTATAACGACAAAGGCGAATACAAGTACGTGAAATTCAACTTCCGCTCTAAACAGGGTGTGAAGGGCTTGAACGTCAAAGAAGCGGCTGTACAACAAGGTAAAGATTTCAATCACTTGACCAATGATCTTTATAACAACATCTATGCAGGTAATTTCCCGAAATGGGATCTGTATATCCAGGTGATTGATCCTAAAGATCTAAACAGCTTTGATTTTGATCCGTTAGATCCAACCAAAATCTGGCCAACTGAGCTGGTACCAGAAACCAAAGTCGGTACTTTGACCCTGAACCGTATGCCGAAGAACTTCTTCAATGAGACTGAACAGTCGGCATTCGCGCCAGGTAACCTGGTTCCGGGTATCGAGCCATCAGAAGACCGTCTGTTACAAGGCCGTATCTTCTCTTATTCAGATACCCAAATGTACCGTTTAGGCGCGAATCACCAGCAAATTCCGGTGAACCGTCCAGTGGTAAATGTGAACAACAATAATCAGGATGGCTACATGAATATCTCTGAGCGTGACTCGGATGTGAACTATGAGCCAAGCCGTAAAGAGCCAAAAGCTGCCACTGAAAAAGCACGTGCGGTACAAACACCATTATCTGGTCATGTACAGCAAATTGGCGTGAAAGAGCAGAACTTCAAGCAGGCAGGTGAGCTGTACCGTTCATACTCGGCTAAAGAAAAAGATGACCTGATCATGAACCTTGCTGCTGATTTAGGCGCAGTGAAAGATTCAGAAACCAAGCACATCATGTTGTCTTACTTCTATAAGGCAGATGCGGACTACGGTACACGTATGACCAAGGCGGTAAACGGTAACCTGGCGACTGTTAAAGCCAAAGCTGCAAAATTAAAAGACTAATCCCGATTGGTCTTGAGGAACTGGTGACTAGGGCATAGCGCATCACCTCCAAAAAGTCCTGTAATACTCCAAACCTTTCCTGCACCCTAGGGGGAGTTTTACAGGCACTCCGTTTTTTATCTCATCTCAGGGTAATTCAGTCTTTCAAGACTTAAATTCCCCTTCGATTTCTGCTGGAGTTCATCATGAAAGTTATGTCATCTATGTTTTTAGCCAGTATTCTCACGATAGGTTCCGCATTCGCAAACGTGACTGTCGCGAAGGAGATCTCCCCCGCTAAAAGCGTGGACAATATTCAGATGAACTCACAACAGGAACTGGTCGACCTGTTCTTTGCTGCCGCCAAAATTGGCAATAGCGAAGTTA
This sequence comes from Acinetobacter lwoffii, assembly GCF_024129115.1. Taxonomy (GTDB): domain Bacteria; phylum Pseudomonadota; class Gammaproteobacteria; order Pseudomonadales; family Moraxellaceae; genus Acinetobacter; species Acinetobacter lwoffii_T. The sequence continues at coordinate 166,042 of NZ_JAMXXO010000003.1, read as the reverse complement.
TCAACGAATTTTTAAAACATGGCTTTCCGGTCGATGTACGCAATAAAGACGGTTATACGCCACTGATGATGGCAACGTATTATGGCCATCAAGCGATAGTCAGCAGTTTGCTTAAACATGGTGCCGACCGCTGTGCTCGAGACAATCGAGGCAATACGGCCTTGATGGGGGCTTTATTCAAGATGGAATTTGCGATTGCCAAGCAGTTGCGTCAGGTGGACTGTGATGTCCAGGCGCAAAAAACCGGACAAAAGACCACAGCCGAATTTGCCAAGGTCATTGGCCAGGAAAAACAGCTACATAAACTGATTCAGGAACAGGAAAAAGCTCAGACCAACACCCAGAAATAAACCGGGTTATGCTTCTGATACTTTTGTCGCAAATACAGCCAGCTGTACGTAAATCCTGCATTATTGCATGACTTTTTATGCTTTAATGCAGAGATAAGCACAGCGATATTCCCTTAGTTATGGCCCCAATTATCCATTCTCTGTTAGATACTGACTTGTACAAATTCACTATGTTACAAGTGGTCTTACACAAGTTTCCGCAAACGCATAGTGTCTACCATTTCCGTTGTCGTAATCTGGAAGATACAGTCTATCCACTGACGGATATTCTGGATGACCTGAATCATCAACTGGACCTGCTGTGTCAGCTAAAATTCAAAGAAGATGAACTGCAATATTTAAGAAGCTTACGTTTTATCAAAAGCGATTTTGTGGATTATCTGGAACTGTTCCAGCTCAAGCGCCGTTTCATCAAGGCCAGTATCGACAGTCAAGGCCGTCTGGATATTGTGGTGGAAGGCCCGATGGTTCAGGCGATGATGTTCGAGATCTTCGTACTGGCGATTGTCAATGAACTGTATTTCAGCCGCATTCGCACGCCTGAAGTGTTGGCTGAAGGGGAACACCGTTTAAAAGCCAAAATCGAGCTATTAAAACAGTATGATGCTGCGCAAAACCCCAATGATCCACCATTCTTGGTGTCAGATTTTGGTACGCGTCGCCGTTACAGTTTCGATTGGCAAAAGCATGTGGTCGAAGAATTTCACAAAGCCGCACCGCATGTGTTCCGTGGGACCAGTAATGTACTGTTAGCCAAAGAGCTGGGCATTACCCCGATTGGTACCATGGCGCATGAATTCCTGCAAGCTTTTCAGGCGCTGGACGTACGTTTACGTAATTTCCAGAAATCTGCACTGGAAAGCTGGGTACAGGAATATCGTGGTGACTTGGGTATTGCCTTGACCGATGTGGTGGGGATGGATGCATTCCTGCGCGACTTTGATCTGTACTTTGCCAAGCTGTTTGATGGCTTGCGTCATGATAGTGGCGACCCTTATGAATGGGGTGACAAGGCCTATGCGCATTATAAAAAGCTGAAAATAGACAGCAAAACCAAGATGCTGACTTTTAGTGATGGCCTGAATCTGGAAAAAGCCTGGAAATTGCATCAGTACTTTAAAGACCGTTTTCAGGTCAGTTTCGGCATTGGCACCAATCTGACCAATGATATGGGGCAAACCCCACTCAATATTGTGCTGAAACTGGTGGAATGTAACCGTCAGTCAGTAGCCAAAATCTCGGATAGTCCGGGCAAAACCATGACCGATAATGATACGTTCTTGGCCTATTTGCGTCAGGTTTTTGAGATCAATGAACCTGCTTAAGTCAGTTTGAAAAATTCATAATTTTTAAGAACCGTTTCTATATAGAGGCGGTTTTTTTATGCAAGCTTATTTAACACCAGGGTTTAGCTAAAATCTTGCTAATCATCTGCAAAGAAAGCACATCAGTGTAAAAACCAGCTGTGCTAAGATCAACAGGATTTGACCAATAATAGCCATGATAACGATGACCGCTGCAGCTTTTAATTTTGGCCTGCTGATTGAGGCAGAAGATTTAGTTCCCTATTTGGGCCATGAAAAACTTCGTATTGTCGACCTGAGCCGTGCCTCTGTGTATGAGCAGCTGCATATTCCGCATGCCTTGCATTTAAAGCCTAAACTTCTGGTGCGTCAGGAAGAAACGGCGATGGGACTGTTACCGGATACCGAAGGCTTGCAGGCTCTCATTGATTATCTGAATATTTCTCCTGAGCATCATGTGGTGGCTTATGATGATGAGGGCGGGGCATGGGCAGGGCGTTTGCTCTGGAACCTACATTGTCTGGGTTTTGAAAATACCAGTCTGTTGAATGGCGGGATTCATGCCTGGCTCGGTGCTGGTTTGCCGACTTCTTCCAGTCAGGAGCAGTTTGCACCAGTGAAGAACGTATTGCAGGTTAATCTCGAGCATCAGGCGAATTTTCAGATTGGCTATGATGAACTGCGCCAACAGGTTGAAAATCAACAGGTTCAAATTTGGGATTGCCGCACGCAAGATGAATATACTGGCCTACGTTTAGCGGCTCGACGCGGCGGTCACATTCCGGGAGCACGTCATTTTGAATGGAGTACTGCCCTTAATCGCGAAAATCATTTAAAATTACAGCCTTTACCACGTACTCAGCAGCGTCTGGAACAACTGGGCTTTGATTTGAATCAACCCGTTGTGGTGTACTGCCAGTCCCATCACCGCTCAGGTTTGGCCTATATTCTGGGTCGTTTACTGGGCTGGAAAATTCGAGCCTATGATGGTGCGTGGAGTGAATGGGGCAACCGCCTCGATAGTCCAATCGCTACAGGGGAGCTGCCATCTTGAGCATCACATCACGTTTAAAACAACAGTTTTTTATTAAAGCTCAACGATTAGTACCGCAACATCGCTTGTCTCGGGTGGTGGGTAAAATTGCCGCCAGCGAAAACCCGATTATCAAAACTGCTGCAATTACTGCCTTTAAGGCGCAGTATGGCATTGATATGTCGATTGCTGAACAGGCCAATGCCCTGAAATTCAAGTCATTTAATGAATTTTTTACCCGCGCCCTAAAAGAAGGTATCCGTGCGGTTGATCCAGATGCTACGAGCATTGTTTCGCCTGCAGATGGTGCGATTTCCCAGCTAGGTAAAATTGAAAATGGCGATGTGTTTCAGGCCAAAGGCCAGAAATTCACCGTTGAAGCACTGATTGCTGATCCGCAACTGGCCGAGCCATTCAAAAACGGTGAATTTGCGACCGTATATTTGTCGCCACGTGATTATCATCGGGTGCATATGCCATTTGCTGGCACCTTGACTGAAACGTTATATGTACCGGGCGAGCTATTCTCGGTCAATCAGGTGACCGCAGAAAATATTCCGGGCCTGTTTGCACGCAATGAACGTATGGTCTGTCTGTTTGATACTGAAATCGGCCGTATGGCGGTGGTATTGGTCGGTGCGATGATTGTGGCGGGTATTGAAACCGTGGCAACCGGCAAAGTGAAGCCTTCAGGCCGGATCGAACTTAATCAGCATGATCTGTTCCTGGAAAAAGGGGCAGAACTGGGTCGTTTCTACCTCGGTTCAACAGCAGTGATTTTATTCGAAGAAAATAAAATGCAGTGGGATGCCGTATTCAAGGCCAATTCTTTGGTGAATATGGGTGAAGCGCTGGGGCATACAGTTTAAAGATTTTACCCTCCCTTTATTAAAGGGAGGTTGGAGGGATTAAATATTTTCTCGTTTAGAATAAATAAAAATCCCCCTCAGTCCCCCTTTAAAAAAGGGGGATTTCCTCTCCTATTAAGGACACGGTTAGAGAGAGATCCAAATAAAAAAAAAGCACCCTCAGGCGCTTTTTTTTATTTCTAGAAATTTATCGTTTCACGACGATGGAATCGATCCCGCTATTCTGCAAGGTTTGCTGTGCGATAATCGCGGCTTCTGCAGAATCATAAGGGCCTGAAACCACGCGATACCAGACTTTGCCATTTTCTACACTGCGTACCACATCGGCAGATAAACCATTGAGAATAATTTCAGCACGGCGGGCATCGGCCTGATCCGGGTCATCAAAGCTGCGGACTTGCAGAATATAACTGGCCGGAGCGGCAACAGGCGCTTCACTGGCTTCTAAGCCAGGCTCAGTTGTGGTCGCCTCAGGTGGAGCTACTTCAGGTCGAGGCGCTTCTACAATTACTACCGTATCCTGATTTTTGTTTTCAGGGACGGCCTGTTCAGGAATAGGCGTCACTTGTTGCTGTGGTAACAGGTCATAAAAACGGTAATCTTTATTGGTATCTTCTTCTTGGACAGATTCAGCACTTGTTTGAGTTTTCGGTTTGACCGGTTCCCATGGCTTCCAGAGCATCAGTGCCATTAAAAAACTTAACACGATTAAAATGATCACGAGTGTGCCGAGCCAGGTTGGAATAAGTGGCTTTTTAGGCTTATTCGGTCTTTCAGATACACCGCGCTGCGTTTTTCCAAACACTTGGGATTTTCCTCTTATTAATCGGGACATATAGAAAAGGCATAACAGCAGTTATGCCCCTACTATCACTTCATCCTATGTGATCAGGATACAAAAGTCATCCTCTAGATCACAAATCACACAGAATTTTAATTTATCTGTATCTTCAAGCACATAGCTGAAGTTACAAAATGTCTGCTCAGCAGATAAACGGCAGTGTTTTGCTTACATGCTCGCTTCGAGCCTAGCTCTTGTCTTGCATCAATGTAAAAGCAGTGCTTTGACTATTTACCTTCTTGCATCAATGTAAAAGCAGTGCTTTACATTGATTCAGGAGCTGACACACCTAAAAGTTCTAAACCGTTACGCAGTACCTGACGCACGTTCACTGATAACAATAAGCGTGCTTGGGTCAATTCAGCATCATCACCGAGTACTTTATTGTCGTTGTACCAGCCGTGGAACAAGGCTGCCAGCTCTTTCAGGTAATTACCGATTTGATGTGGTTCATAGCTGTTTGCAGCACGGACCAGAATCTCTGGATAGGCCGCCAGCTTGGCCAGGATTTCAGTTTCAGCATCCAGCTCCAGTTTAGCCGCTAAATTACGTGCCGCTGTAGCATCAAAGTTGACGTTGGTAGACGCTGCTTTTTCTAACATACGGCAGATACGGGCATGTGCATACTGGATGTAATACACTGCATTGTCTTTGCTTTGTGACACAGCAAGATCAAGGTCAAAATCAATGTGCTGTTCAGACTTGCGCATTACGTAGTAGAAACGAGCGGCATCATTGCCGACTTCTTTACGCAGGTCACGCAAGGTCACGAACTGACCTGAACGAGATGACATTTGTACCATCTCGCCGCCACGCCATAGGCTCACGAACTGAACCAGAAGAACCGTTAATTTTTTCGAGTCATAGCCCAACGCATCAATGGCCGCTTTTACACGTGCGATATAACCGTGGTGATCCGAACCCCAGATATCGATGATATCGGTATAGCCACGTTGTAACTTGTTCAGGTGATAAGCGATGTCAGATGCGAAGTAGGTGGTCTGACCATTACGGCGTTTTACGACACGGTCTTTTTCATCACCGAATGCAGTGGATTTAAACCAGATGTTGCCATCCAGTTCATACAGGAAACCACGCTGGTCTAAAGTCTGTAAGGCTTCTTCAATTTTGTCTGTCAATGATTCTTCGCTGAACCATTGATTGAAGGTTACACCAAACTCGCCGAGGTCATCTTTAATATCATCTAAGATTGCTTTAAGCGCGGCTTGCAAGAATACGCGGTAGCCTGTGCCAATTAACGCTTGTGAATTAAAGATCAAACCATCAATGTGTTTTTCTTTATCACCAGACAATACGACTTTATTGCCATCAGCATCTAATTCGGCTGCAAACTGTACATCTTCAGGCACATCTTTATACACGTCGGCCACAGGACGGACATAAGCATCGCCATCCTGGTCAATAATGCTTTGTGCAATTTCTTTTACGTAGTCACCCTGGTAGGCATTTTTCGGGAATACCAGTTCCTGACCCGTTAATTCTAAGTAGCGCAGATAAGTCGAAGTCGCCAGAATGTCCATTTGACGGCCAGCATCATTGACATAGTATTCGCGATCGACTTTTGCACCGGTCGCTTCAAGCAAGTTCGCAACCGTCATGCCATACGCAGCACCACGACCATGACCTACGTGCAGGCTAGAGGTTGGGTTGGCAGAAACGAATTCAACCTGAATACGTTTATCCGCATTGACCTGGGTACGACCATAAGTCGCCTGTTGTGCCTGGATTTGATCAAGGACTGCAAAGCGCTGGTCAGCATTCAGGAAGAAGTTAATAAAACCAGGACCGGCAATTTCTGCCTTGCTGATATCTGCCACTTCAGGCAGGGCAGCAAGAATTTTTCCCGCTAAATCACGTGGCTTCATACCCGCAGCTTTCGACGCGATCATGGCAATATTCGACGCAAAGTCACCATGGCTTCGGTCTTTGGTACGCGTCAAATTACTTGTATTGTTCCAGTCAGATGGGAGTACGCCTTGTGCCTGTAAAGTGTGCACTGCATGATCGAGAGCTGCTTGTATTGCCGTATTCATAATCAGTCGAAAATAGAGATCGCAGAAAAACAGCAAATATAGCAAATTTCAGGCTGTTTAGGTAAAAGCATTTCTCGGGAATAAAAAGTGGAGGATCACTTCGTCAGAAGTTTTTGACTAAAGAAAGGGAAAATCAACGGATTAATCCCGTGAAAATAAAACCAGTTTTTAGCTCAATATTTCAGATGAAAAAAACAATGCTTCACCGTACAGAATTTGGCTTATATTAGTCATCTGAAAACAGTAAAAAGAGCATGTCGTGGCTGCATCACAACGTCCGACCATTATCGGTCATATTCCTAAACTCCCTGCAAAATGGGCATTGATTATTGTGCCTTTTATCCTGTCCTGCCTGATGAGTGGCATCATTTCCATGATCAATATGCTGCGTAATCTTGGCTGGATTGATGGATTTATGGCACTCTGGTTTCATAACTGGATGATTTCCTGGGCGATTGCTTTTCCGATTGTGGTGACCTTATTGCCATTCGTACGCAAATTCACTGGGCTGTTGGTCGATATGTCCGGACCTCAGCCACCCAAATGATCATTTTTTAAATCTTAAATTTGATCTGGCTGGAGTCAATTCTTGAGCATTTTAAAAGTCGGGCTATATGGGGCGAATAGCATCATTTTTAAATTAAATGCTCCACCGCCGCCCGGATGATCCCGAGCACCAGACCGATACAGGCACCGACCACGACCCCATTGACCCGGATCATATGCAGGTCGCCGCCGACTTCATTTTCAATCTTGTCGATCATCTCGCTTGAATCCCATTCGTGAATGCGCTCGCTGATAAAGCGAATCACTTTTTCACTGTACTGGTCACTCAGGTCAACCGCGATAGAGCTCAAACGTTTATTCAGCAGCTCACGAACCGAAGCATTCGAGATGATATTTTCTCCGACCTGTTGAATGGCAATTCTGAGATTTTCCGCAATACCCGAATCAGGTTTTTGCAAGTCTGCCTTGATTGCATCACATAAAATCACCACGGCACCGCTGATAAAATTCAGTACCTGTGGACTATCCAGTAAGGCATCTTTGGTTTCATTCAGACGCTGGCTGGCTTCACTGTCATTATCTGCCAGCTGCAACATCCAGCTATGTCCCATGCTCTCAATTTTAAGTCGCCACGGATGATCTGGATCGGCCAGCATGGCTTCAACGCGCCCGATCACGGAATCAATACTGCGTTGCTGCACGTCAATCCCGATCCAGCTGGCGCCTTTGGCCAGTTTCCACACGCCCATTTCCTTAAACAGGTTACGGGTCAGCTCGCGGGTTTGTTCCGGATGCGAGGTCATCCAGGCATGCACCACATCCAGTCCGCGCTGTAGCACATCCTGATGGAAATCATTGTCCAGAACGGCATGCAGCATTTCGCTGGCCAGAGTATTGATCTGGGTATTTTTGACCCATTGCACGCTGTTGCTTTGGATAAAGCCGGCAATCTGTTCCTGTCCGACAAATTCAAAGATTTTAGGAACCGTTTGCTGAATGACCTGAGTCACTTGGGCATTATTTTGTGGATTGGCCAGCCAGCGTCCTGCAGCCAGACTCAGGTCGGTACTGTCCAGACTGCGTTGTACAATTTGCGGAGAAAGAAAATTTTCCTGCACAAAACGGCCCATCGACTCTGCAATACGAGCCTTATTACGTGGAATGATTTCGGTATGGTCGCGTAAAAACTTGGGAATGGGCAATCTGCCAAAAGGGTTACGAAACAGCACGGTAATCGCATACCAGTCCGCCAGTCCACCGACCACACCCGCTTCTGCCGAGAGCATCAGAATATGAATGAGCCAGACATATTCAGGTAGCAGTTTGGCTGCCACCATCAGTGCCAACCAGGTCAGTACGGCGACCACCAGGGCGATGGTCGCGAAACGTTTACTGCGTTGTAAGCTCGGGGAGATACTCTCTGTCTGCATAGATCATCCTGTCAGGAGGGATTGGCCGGTTGCGGTTGCAGCACTGCACCGGATGGACTTAAACCATATTTAGCCCCAAGTGACTGTAAAATCAAGCGGGCATCAAAGGCATCTTGAGGCGCCTGATTGGCTTTGAAGCATTCAATGGTATAAGCCACCTGGGCAGGATCCAGAGTCACGGTATAAGGACGGTCATAGAATGGGTCTGGCCAGAATCCCGGATATCGGCGGTAATACCCGTAAGGATAAAAGCTTGGCGCCGGATAGACGATGGCTTGCCGTGGAGGTTGCTGGGTGCGGTTACTTGGATCATTCAGTACTCTGAAGAATTGAAAACCATTTTGTACGGTAGTCTGTGCGGCTTTGAGCAGGGTAATTTCTTCAGCTGTGCCAAAGCTCATATTGGGACGGGCCTGAAAGCTGATACGGTAAGTGTTGCTGTTGAGGGGAGTGGTACTGTAGCGACCTAACTGATCAAATGTTAAGGGCTTTGAGGGTGTGGTTGCACAGCCAGTCAGGCTGATGGCAGCAATCATACTCAATCCCAGTAGCATGTTTTTCATGTTCGATCTCCTGATGCAATGATCCAGTTCAGACAGCCGGTCTTAAAAAATCTTAAAAACTGCTATCGGGTTGGGTCAGGAAAGTAAGTTCTTCATCGGTCGATTCACGACCCAGAATCTGGTTTCGGTGCGGATAACGTCCAAAGCGGTCAATAATAACTTTATGCTTTTTCTCAAATTCCAGATTGGTCGGATTGCCCAGACGCTGAAACAGTTTTAAGGCGAATTCATGAATTAGTTTGGATTCGCTGTGCATAAATGGCATATACAGAAAGGCACGTTGTTCTGGACTGAGCTGTTGATCCAGGTTCAGGCTGATGGCTTCCTGAGCCAAGGCCAGTGCCAGACTGTCTTGGGCAAAAGCTTGGGGAGAATCACGGAATAAATTTCGTGAAAATTGATCTAGCACAATAATTTCGGCCAGCCGACCTTCTGCTGTTTTACGCCAGCCCCAAAGTTCAGCCTGGGCTGCCTGCTGATGGGTGCTCATGAACTGCTGCGCAATACTTTGGTCGAATTCATGACTTTGGCTAAACCATAAGGGCTGGCTGTCCGCATGAAACCAAAAGTCTAAAATATCTTGATAATTCATAATATTTACAATTCATTAGCATCTATTTGTTAATAAAATCACAAATTTTCCATGTCTTATAGAGGAAGTTTGTGTTAAAAATTTGCCAAATTAAAAATCAATGGTTTGCCTGAAAACTAGGCAGCCTGTCATATGCCGGCACGAAATCACGTTATACTGATTAAACCGATGATTTTAATTTAATAATTTAGCCCCCTTAAGCGAGATTGTAATGAGTCAACCTGAATCGACTTCCCAAAATGTATTACCGACCTGGGTCGAGTCGTCACTCATCAAAGGCATGCTGCGTGGTATCGAGCGTGAAAGCTTGCGTATGCAAAGTGATGGTTTCCTGTCACAGGCAGCGCATCCTCGTGCCTTGGGTTCAGCCTTGACTCATCCACATATCACCACGGACTATTCTGAAGCGTTGATGGAGTTTATTACTCCGCCACAGGACAGTATTAAAAAAGCGCTGGACTATCTCAGCGATATTCATGCGATTGTGCATCGTCATCTGGAAAATGATGAAAAGCTCTGGCCTTTGTCGATGCCGTGTATGCTGGACAGCCGCGATGACAGTATTCCGCTGGCACAGTATGGCAGCTCGAATATCGGTTTATTTAAAACCTTGTATCGTCATGGTCTAGGTGTGCGTTATGGCCGCCGTATGCAGACGATTTCAGGTGTGCATTACAACCTGTCTTTCCCGGATCATCTGTTCGAGGCCTTGCAACAGCAGGAACAGGACGAGGCGCTGCAAGCATTGAGCTTGCAGGATTATCGCAGTCATCGCTATATGGGCCTGATCCGTAACTTTATTCGTCTGACCCCACTGGTGATGTTCCTGATCGGGGCCAGTCCGGCGGTCTGCCAGTGCTTTATGACTGGCCGTGATCATTTCTTGCTGCCATTGGTCAAAGGCACCTTGTATTCGCCTTATGCGACTGCGCTACGTATGGGACGTTTTGGCTATCAAAACTCTGCACAGAAACAGCTCGGTATTCACTACAATAATTTGCAGGACTATCTGGACGGACTGCAAAAAGCGGTCAAAACGCCCTATAAACCGTTTAGTCGTTTGGGATTAGATGATTCCAATGGCCAGCCGATCCAGATCAATGATCATGTGCTGCAAATCGAAAATGAATATTACAGCTTAGTGCGCCCGAAACAGGTGCCGCTTGCAGGTGAAACGCCGTCACAGGCACTGGAAAATCGTGGGATTGCCTATGTCGAGCTGCGTGCAGTCGATGTCAATCCATACAGCCCGATTGGCATTAATGAAGATACGGCCGGCTTCCTCGAAGTCGTAGCCTTGTACTGTTTATTGCAGGACAGTCCGGCGCTCCTCAGCAATGAACAGGATATTATTGAACAGAATCAGGCCGAAGTAGTGAACCGTGGTCGTGCGCCAAATGCCGCAATTATGGAAAATGGCCAGTCTTATCCGATTGAAGACTGGTGTGCCATGCATTTGCAACGCATGCACCCCTTGGCCAAGCTGTTAAATTCGGCCTATGACAGTACTCTCTATACCGATGCATTAAAAACCATGATGATCCGGGTCGATGAAGTGGATGCCACCTTGTCTGCCTTGGTGGTGGGTGATACACGTGAACAGGGCGGTATGTGGCATTTTGGCCAACATCTGGCCCAGCAACATAGCAGTGTCTATGAGGAACATCAGCTCAGTCCGGAAACACTGGCTTATTTTGAAGAAATGTCACAAAAGTCATTGCAGCAGCAACAGCAACTCGAGCAAGATAGCAGCGTCAGTTTTGCTGATTATTTAGCCCAATATCGATAAAAAATAAGAGGATTCACCATGCAATGGGGTTATCGCTTCGTGAGTGGTATGTTGTTTCTGGCTGCTGTCATCGGCATGGCATTTGCCTTATATCTTGAGCATGTACAAGGTCTGGCGCCTTGTCCGCTCTGTGTGTTTCAGCGTGTTGGATTAATCGGACTCGGGATCATCTCACTGATCGCATTCCTGCATAATCCCGCATCTAATCTCATGAAGCGGCTGTATGCCTTGCTGGGTTCGCTCAGTATTTTGTGGTCTGTGGGCGTGGCTGCGCGTCATGTCTGGTTACAGAACCTGCCACCGGATCAGGTGCCGAGCTGTGGTCCCGGTCTGGAATACTGGCTGGAAACCCTGCCGATGCAGTCTGTACTGCAACAGGTGCTGAATGGTTCGGGTGAATGTGCTGCGATTGACTGGACTTTCTTGGGTCAATCCTTACCTGTCTGGTCTTTGATCTTCTTTAGTATTTTATTGCTGGTCAGTTTATGGCAACTACTGCGTAAATATAAAAAGGCACCGGTTAAACGACTCAGAGATAAATATTAATTCCTTATTTAATAAAAAAGCCCTCAATCGAGGGCTTTTTTATTTGCTTCAGTTTAGGTCAGGGCTATGCCTTCCAGACTGTCCAGATCCATCACATATTCATGAATCTGATCAAAGGCTTCATCTTCTACACTTGGATAGAACCAGCGCGCCACCTGCTCGGCCACTAGCGGATGATACTGAATTTCAAAATGGTTCAGGCCGTAAAAAATCGCCTTGTTTGCATCGGGGACTTTGAGCTGGAAACGCGGATTGGGATGCTCGCCCAAAGCACTTTTAATACTGACCAGATAATCACCAATTACATGTAAGGTCTTGTTTTTTCGGTTTTCAAACTCGATGGTACCGGCGACCAGATAGGTATCGATATGCGAGGGAATTGGGGCAGGTTTACGGTGATCATCCATAAAGCCGATCCGTAGCGGATTATGCTCCCAGTCATCATCCCGGACGCTGCCATGGCGTAAATCTAGAATACCGTTACTGCGAATATTGACCAAATGGCCAAGCAACCGGATCAGTGGAAAATGTCCGAGTTTGTCCTGCAAGCTAAAACCAAAACGTTCCAGTACCGCACCATGATGCGGTGAACCCAGACAGACCAGATTCTCCACCATGTTGACCCAGCTATACACATTCTGCTTGCCATAGAACAGTGCGCTGCGTGACACCAGTCCACCCATGCTATGGCCGATCAGGTCAATACTGGTAATTCTAGGATTGCGAACAACCAGATCCTGTAAGGTATTCGCCAGACTGCGACCATTGGCAGAAATCCGGCGTCCAGTATTGTAATTCAGGTAGAGCATGGTATTGCGGTCGCGCTGCGCCAGTAATTTTGCCCCAATGCCTTCATATTTGCGATTTGACCAGTCTAAATGGTTCATGCATAAGCCATGTACAAACAAAGTAATACGACCGCTTAGCTCACCTTTTTGCAGCGAGCCATAATGGTCATAGATCACCATCGGCAGGGCTAGAGGGTTTTGATATTTCAGCAGATAATCCCCGATAATGCCATTTAAGACACTGACCAGAAAATGCAAGGAAGGTGTCAGCGGTTTATTATGCAGTTTAGGAAAGCGTTCAATAATCTGGCGCAAAGCAGGGGCAATCAGGGTATTGCCGTAATGAAACAGCATGTCATAAGACATTTGATAGAGCCGCACAATCGACGGAATATTCTGAATTTTTTCAGAATTATTTTCACTTAAACCGAAAATACTCATTAAAATTTCGCGTTGAATACTCTTGATCAGCTCCTGGATCACATCGTTAAAGCGCATCGTTACCAGCTGCGCCAGACCTTCCAGTACATCGGCCTGACTCGGCGGGGTTCGATCCCATCGACAATAGGTTTCATGTAACGGTGTCAAACTTGGCATCTGATCCTGTCCTTTCAATGAGCCGCATGTGGTGCCATCTTTCTTTTTAAAGAACTTCGCGGTATAAATTCTTTTTCTTGTTGAGTTTCCTGATTTTGAGGGCCTCAGCTTAAAATAACGAGAATGAGAGAAGATTTTGAGCTTTTTTGTCAGACAATTTAAGCAATTAACTGGTCTTATAACGTAGTGTACTTCACATTATTTAAATTAAATTTTGATGATTGATGGGTTTTTTGTTGGTAGTTCATGAATATCATTTATTTGCATGGTTTTAAGAGTAATTCGAACTCGATCAAGGGGAAATTGCTGCAACATTACTGTGCAAAGTATCCTGAAATTCAGGTACATTTACCCGATTTAAACATGTCACCGAAGGCTGCCATTGCGTATGTTTCTGGCCTGATTGAATCGATGCATGATGTGGCGTTACTGGGCAGCAGTCTCGGCGGATTTTATGCGACACATCTGGTCGCACAGCATGCTGTGCCTGCTGTACTGATCAATCCGGCAATGCGACCATGGCAACTGTTTCGTGAACTGTTTGATGAGCAATTGCCTTATCAGGTTCATCCGAACTGGTGTCTGGATGAGGCAGATCTGGTACAACTCCAGCAATTGGCCCTGCCGGTTGCACAAGATGCAGACAAAATACTGGTTCTGCTGCAACAAGGGGATGAAGTTTTGGATTATCGTGAAGCACATCGTTATTATAGTACTGCGCATCCCCCGGCTATGCTGATGACTGAAGCGCATGGCAGTCACGGGATGGATGATTTTGCGGAAAAAATTCCGTTCGTCTTACAGTTTTTATTGGACTGCATAAAAAAGGAAACCGAATAACGTGTCTCAATATACGGCTCAATCTCTTGAAGTTTTATCTGGTCTGGATCCGGTCCGTCGTCGTCCGGGCATGTATACCGATACTTCTCGTCCCAACCATTTGGCACAGGAAGTGATTGATAATGCTGTCGATGAGGCACTGGCAGGACATGCCAACAAGATTACCGTCACGGTCTATAAAGATGGTTCTTTATCAGTCGAAGACAATGGCCGTGGTATGCCAGTCGATATTCACCCCGAATACGGCCAGAGCGGTATTGAAATTATCATGACCAAACTGCATGCCGGCGGTAAGTTCAGCACCGATAATTACCAGTTTTCCGGTGGTTTGCATGGCGTTGGGATTTCAGTGGTCAATGCGCTTTCGACCCGGGTAGAAGTTGAAGTTCAGCGTCAGGGCAATCTGTATAAAATGGCCTTTGAAAATGGCGAACCGGTTGCACCGCTTGAAGTGCTGGCAGGTAAGGCACCGAAACGGGTATCAGGAACTACGGTACAATTCTGGCCTGAAGCCAAATATTTTGATTCGCCTAAATTTGCCTTAAAAGCGTTAAAACATAATCTCAAAGCCAAAGCTGTTTTGGCGGCGGGTTTACAGATCAATTATGTTGATCAGATCAATGATGAAAAGATTACCTGGCAGTTTGAAAATGGTCTGGTTGATTATTTGATGGACGAGCTGGAAGACCGTGAAATTATTCCGGCACCGGCGTTTGTTGCCACAGGCGATGCGGAACGTGCCAGCGCAGAATTTGCAATTTGCTGGAATGTCGAAGGGGGTGAAAGCGTCCAGGAATCTTATGTCAATCTGATTCCGACCGCACAAGGCGGAACGCATGTGAATGGTCTGCGTTCAGGCGTCACCGATGCGATGCGTGAATTCTGTGAACTGCGTAATTTGCTGCCGCGGAATATGAAACTCTCTGCCGAAGATGTCTGGGACGGCGTCAATTATATCCTGTCGCTGAAATTTCAGGAGCCGCAATTCTCAGGTCAGACTAAAGAACGTCTATCGAGCCGTGAAGCAGCTGGAATTGTGCAGAATATTGCCAAAGATGCCTTTGCATTATGGTTGAACCAGAATTCTGACATCGCCATGCAACTGGCAGAAATGGCCATTTCCAAAGCCGGTCGCCGTCTCAAAGCAGCGAAAAAAGTAGAACGTAAGAAAATTGTCGCGGGTCCAACCTTGCCGGGGAAACTGTCGGACTGTGTAGGTCATGATCTGGATCAGTCAGAACTGTTTATTGTGGAAGGGGATTCTGCGGGTGGTTCGGCCAAGCAGGCGCGTGATAAGAACTTCCAGGCGATTATGCCAATTCGTGGAAAAATCCTGAATACTTGGGAAGTCTCTTCTGACGAAGTTCTAGCATCGCAGGAAGTACACAATATTGCGATTGCCATTGGCGTTGATCCGGGTTCGGATGACTTGTCTGAACTGCGTTATGGCAAGGTCTGTATCCTGGCGGATGCCGACTCGGATGGTTTGCATATCGCGACTTTGCTGTGTGCCTTGTTTGTAAAGCATTTTCCTACACTGGTCGAGGAAGGGCATTTATTTGTAGCGATGCCGCCATTATTCCGTATTGATGACAATAAAGATGTGCACTACGCTTTGGATGAAGATGAGCTGAATAGCATCCTGAAAAAATGCAAAACCAAGAATCCGCAAATCACCCGATTCAAGGGTCTGGGCGAGATGAATGCCAGTCAGTTACGTGAAACCACGCTTGATCCAAACACGCGTCGTCTGGTGCAACTGGATCTGGATGATGCTCATCATACCGCAGGGTTACTGGATAAACTTTTGGCGAAAAAGCGTGCCAGTGACCGCAAAGACTGGTTGGAGCAAAAAGGTAATCTGGCAGATTTGGTGGTTTAAACTATCGAATTTAAGCAGTAAAAAATCCCGCAAGCGCGGGATTTTTTGTTTTAAAACAGTGCAAAAAATATTCAAGGTGCTGCACTTTATTTGTACATCATCTTCTATCTCACTTCTGCTATGTTTTCATTGCTCTTTGCGCGACCTACTTAGAGTTAAGCTCGGATACAGCATTTAAATACAGGTTTAATTCTTTTTAGTATTACTAAATTCATGATTCATAATACGAATAATGAGATCAGTTAAATTAATTTTTTTTATTTTTTGAAGCCTTGGCACAGAAATTGAATCACTCCATCCAGATGTACAACAAGACAAGCATGAAAAATGCACCATCATAAAGTTTGGAGAAAATCTGATGTTCCAACGCAATTTATTTTCAAAAAGTATTTTAGCCGCAACCATGGCAGGGGCTGTTGCATTAACGGGGTGTTCAAAATCTGCTGAAAAAGCAGAAGCCCCGGCCGCGGAAAGCAAAGTCGCAGATAGCGGCGATACGATTAAAGTCGGGATCCTGCATTCATTGTCCGGCACCATGGCAATTTCTGAGACCTCACTGAAAGACACGGCCTTAATGGCGATTAAGGAAATCAATGACAAGGGTGGGGTACTGGGTAAAAAACTGGAACCTGTGGTGGTCGATCCAGCATCAGACTGGCCACTTTTTGCAGAGCAAGCACGTCAGCTGATTACTCAAGACAAAGTCGCGGTAATTTTCGGTGCATGGACGTCGGTATCACGTAAATCTGTCTTACCAGTGGTTGAAGAGCTGAATGGCTTATTGTTCTATCCTGTACAGTACGAAGGCCAGGAACAATCCAAAAATATTTTTTATACCGGTGCTGCACCTAATCAGCAAGCCATTCCAGCCGTGGAATACTTGATGAGCGAAGAGGGCGGTAAAGCGGAGCGTTTTGTTCTGCTCGGTACAGACTATGTGTATCCACGTACAACCAACCAGATTTTACGTGCTTTTTTAAAGTCTAAAGGCGTGGCTGATGCGGACATCATGGAAGAGTACACGCCATTTGGTCATAGCAACTATCAAACCATTGTTGGCAATGTGAAAAAATTCGCAGCTGGTAAAAAGACTGCGGTGATCTCGACCATCAATGGCGACTCGAATGTGCCGTTCTATCGTGAATTGGGTAATCAGGGCATTAAAGCCTCTGATATTCCCGTCATGGCGTTCTCGGTGGGTGAAGAAGAACTGCGTGGTATTGACACCAAGCCATTGGTCGGTCATTTGGCGTCATGGAACTATTTCATGTCAGTGAAGAATCCGGTCAATACAGAATTTACCAACAAAATGAAGCAGTATGCAGTGGAATTCAAACTGCCGAATGCAGACAAGCTCGTGACCAATGACCCAATGGAAGCAACTTATGTCGGGATTAACATGTGGAAGCAAGCCGTTGAAAAAGCAGGTTCTACAGAGGTCGATAAAGTCCGTGAAGCGATGGCAGGTCAGGAATTTAAAGCCCCATCCGGCTATACCTTAAAAATGGATGCGACGAATCACCACTTACACAAGCCAGTCATGATTGGTCAGATTCGTGGCGATGGACAGTTTGATGTGGTCTATAAAACGCCACAAGCCATCCAGGCACAGCCTTGGAGCCCGTACATTCCGAAATAACAGCTATCTTTTGCCTGCCACAGCCGTGGCAGGTGTCCTCTGATTTTTTTCTTACTCTCCACGGAAAATTTCCAATGGAATAGGGGTGAATATAATGAATATTCGCGTGAATATCGCCGCTATTTTTCTGGTATTTGTACAGGTTATTTGTGTGCAACTGGTATCAGCAGAACAATCCTCAAATAGCACTGCATTGACTGCAGCAATACAACAAGATGCAATCCAGCAATTTGTGCAAGGTGATTTTGCCCAGCGCCGTGCTTTACTGAAGCAATGGCCGGGCAGTATTGAGCAGTTAGATCAGCTTGCAGAATATGTTGAAAACGAGCAGCTTTATAGTGGGGCTAATGGTCAAACCTATATTTTAGAATCGGACGAAAAATTACTCAGCTATCCGAGTCTAGGCATCGTTGCAGATTGGCCGAGTGACTTATCACAAGTGACTTTGGTGAATACCTTGCGTAAAGCGCTCAACTTTGGTTTGGCACAAAGAAAACTCAAATCTGAAGATGCTTCCGAGCGTTTAGAAGCGATTGATATTTATGAAAGCAACTTGGCAGAGCTGAATGTTGCTCACATCAATGCCCTGTATTTGAACGAACAAAATAACAAAGTCAAAGCCCGTTTGGCCCAGCTTAAAGCGCGTCTGGATTATCAAGATGCAGATGTCTTAGTTAAAATTCAAGCGGCGAAAGCCTTGCAAGACTCCAATCGTCCCGATGTCTTGGCGATGATCGACAATGAGCTGACACAGCCGAATATCCATTCTGAGCTGAAAGCGGCTTTGCTTGAAGCGAAAAGCAGTATTAAAACCCGGATTCAAGCCAGTGAATGGACTGGGCATTTATTTTCAGGGCTGAGTACTGCGAGTATTTTACTGCTTGCAGCACTCGGTTTAGCCATTACTTATGGTTTGCTCGGTGTCATCAATATGGCGCATGGTGAGCTCATTATGATTGGCGCCTATACTACTTATGTGGTGCAAAGTCTGTTTAAAAGCTATTTGGGTAGCTATGTCGAGTGGTACTTAATCGCCGCGATTCCTGCGGCATTCTTGGTGAGTGGACTGATCGGTATGTTGATTGAACGTACCGTGATTCGTCCATTATACGGTCGTCAACTTGAAACCTTGCTTGCAACCTTTGGGGTCAGCCTGATTTTGATGCAATTGGTACGCATGACTTTTGGTGCGCAAAATGTCGAAGTGTCGAATATTTCGTGGCTATCAGGCGGGATCTCCATTACCCCAAGTTTAATGCTGCCGTATAACCGTATTGCGATTATTGTCTTCACCATTGCAGTGCTTTTGTTGTTGGTTTACCTACTGAATAAAACCCGTTTTGGTTTGTTTGTACGTGCGGTGACGCAAAACCGTCAAATGGCACAAGCCGTTGGTATTCGTTCAAGCCGTATCGACATGATGGCCTTTGGTTTAGGTTCAGGTTTGGCCGGTTTAGCGGGCTGTGCTTTGGCACAAGTGGGTAACGTCGGGCCGGATTTAGGGCAAAACTACATTATTGATGCCTTCTTGGTGGTGGTTGTCGGTGGTGTAGGTCAGGTGTGGGGTGCAGTCCTTGCAGCGCTTGGTCTAGGTATTAGTGGTACCGCCTTGGAAATTGGCATTGGTGCGGTACTGGCAAAAATTGTTCTCTTGGTGCTTGTGATTTTGTTTATTCAAAAACGTCCACAAGGTTTGTTTGCCATCAAAGGCCGTTTTGTGGAGTAAGCACATGAAGATTACACAATTATTATCCGACAAACCGCATAGTGGCATTGCGATTGCCGTATGCTTTGCCATTTTATTAGCATTGCCATGGTTACACCTGTTACCTGCCGATTCAACCCTGCATTTATCTGCGTATTGGGTCACCTTGATTGGCAAAATCATGTGTTTGGCTCTGGTCGCTTTGGCACTGGATTTAGTTTGGGGCTATGCCGGAATTTTAAGTTTAGGACATGGTTTGTACTTTGCCCTTGGCGGTTATGCCTTTGGCATGTACCTGATGCGCCAATCCGCAGGTGAAGGTATTCCTGATTTCATGCGTTTCCTCAGTTGGACAGAAGTACCATGGTTTTGGGTTGGAACTGAATACTTCCTGTGGTCACTCGCGCTTGTGGTATTAGTGCCGGGCATCATTGCGTTTATTTTTGGTTTTTTTGCTTTCCGTTCGAAAATTAAGGGCGTGTATTTCTCCATTATTACCCAAGCCATGACCTTTGCTGCAGCGTTATTGTTCTTCCGCAATGAAACCGGTTTTGGTGGCAATAATGGCTTTACAGGCTTTAAAACCATTTTAGGCATGGATATTACTTCGGCATCTATGCGAGCGAGCCTGTGCTTTATTACGGCGTTGGTGTTGTTACTTTGCTTTATCGGTTTACGTCATTTGATGAATAAACCGTATGGCCGTGTGTTGGGGGCGATTCGTGACAGCGAAAATCGTCTGCAATATTTGGGCTATCGCACGCTTTGGTACAAGCTCTCTGCTTGGGTGCTTTCTGCTGTGATTGCAGGGATTGCAGGCGCGCTGTATGTGCCGCAAGCAGGCATTATTAATCCAAGTGAAATGAACCCGGTGAACTCGATTGAAATGGCGGTGTGGGTGGCAGCGGGTGGTCGTGGCACTTTAATTGGCCCACTAATTGGTGCAGGTGTCATTAACGGGGTAAAAACCTATTTCACCTCGGCTTATCCTGAAGCATGGTTACTCATTTTGGGTGCGCTATTTATTGTGGTCACCATTTTCTTACCGAAAGGCATTATTGGTCTGTTTGACCGTTTTAAAAAGGAGCGTAGCGAATGAGCGAGATCCTGCAACCGCATGGTGGTCATGCTTCTGAAGGCTATGGTCGCCCAAAAGAACAAGGCGCGGACTTTACCCATGGCATTGCATTGTATCTGGAAAAAGTCAGTGTCTGGTTTGATGCCTTTCGTGCCCTAAATGATTTATCGCTGTATATCGAAGAAGGGGAATTACGCTGCATTATTGGACCGAACGGGGCGGGGAAAACCACCCTCATGGATGTGATTACCGGAAAAACCCGTCCAACTGAAGGCGCTGCATTTTTCGGGCAAAACTATGACCTAGCCAAAATGAGTACCGAGCAAATTGCTGAAGCAGGCATTGGACGTAAATTCCAAAAACCGACGGTGTTTGAAAATTTCAGCGTCATGGAAAATCTGCTTCTAGCAGCACCCAAAGACAAGCGCGTGAAAAAGAGTTTCTTTAGCAAACTCGATCCCGATGCCCAAAATGCCCTGGATGAATCACTTGCGCAAATTCGTCTGCAAGAGTTCATTAATAAACCTGCTGGCTTGCTGTCGCATGGTCAAAAGCAATGGTTAGAAATCGGCATGTTGTTGATGCAACGTCCAAAACTGATTTTACTGGATGAACCTGTAGCAGGCATGACCGATGCCGAAACCGAGCGCACGGCGGAGCTGTGTTTAGAACTCAAGAAAAATCACACCCTCGTTGTGGTTGAGCATGACATGAGCTTTATCGATACGATTAGTGAAAAAGTCACGGTATTGGCACAAGGCGCAATTTTAGCAGAAGGCACATTGGCAGAAGTACAAGCCAATGAAGATGTCATTGAAAAGTATTTAGGACGTTAAGGAGACCGTGATGTTAGAAGTCAAAGACGTCAATCAATTTTATGGTGGCAGTCATATTTTACGTGATGTGTCGTTGACTGCACCTGTGGGTGAGTGTTCGGTGGTGCTTGGGCGCAATGGTGTAGGGAAAACCACGCTCCTTAAATGTCTGATGGGTATTTTACCGATTAAATCCGGACAGATTTTGCTGGATGGCAAGGACATTTCGAAACTCAGTCCTGAACAGCGTGTCCGTGCAGGTCTGGCTTATGTGCCCCAAGGTCGAGATATTTTTTCAACTTTAACCGTGGAGGAAAACATCCTCATTGGTATGGCGAAATTTAAAGGCGCAAAGACACGCAAAGTGCCTGAGCATCTCTATGAAATTTTCCCTGTGTTGGATGAAATGAAGCACCGCCGTGGCGGAGATTTGTCTGGTGGTCAGCAGCAGCAGCTTGCCATTGCACGAGCACTTGCTTCTGAACCGCGTGTGCTGATTTTGGATGAACCGACTGAAGGTATTCAGCCGTCAATCATTAAAGATATTGGTCGGGTCATTCGTAAACTGGCAGATGGGGGTGAGATGGCGATTGTGTTGGTAGAGCAATTCTATGATTTTGCTGAAGAACTTGCTGATGCTTATACCGTGATGGCACGTGGGCAGGTTGTAGCGCAAGGTGTGGGCAGTGAAATGCCTGAGAAAGGTATTCGGGAGTTGGTGGCGATTTAAGGCTTTTAGCTCCTTCTCCTATGGGAGAAGGCGGGGGATGAGGGTTTATCTTTATTTACCTCACCCTAATCCTCTCCTAGAAGGAGAGGGAAAAAGCCTCCCTAAGCAAGATATAAGCACTGCTTTATATCGAAGCGTAAGAAAGGGAGGTTTGGAGGGATTAAATTTTAAATCTCCTCTTACGAAGCAGAGCTTCTCATCTCTTAAAGAGAGGGGAATTTTCTTTTTTGAATAATGGAGGGATTAGATCTCCGTATTTTCATTCCATAAAAAATAGCCGCCGTACTGACTTGGACGGTATTCACCACCGATGGATTTGCCTTGGTCAGTTAAAAAATGTTTACCCGTGTCATTCAGCTTTAAAAAGCCTTTATCCACTAACTTTTCAAGTAAATCTGCTGTTTTAATTTTATATTTGGCAGCCAGTTTGGAGGTGGTCAATTTACTAAAGGCATTAGCTTCTTCATCAGTTTGACCTAAATCCTCAGTGTTCGGATTAGCTTTGACTTCATCTAAGCTGATCCGGACTTCTTCGCTAATCCGAATAATACGCTGCGCTTCTTCATACGCATCTTTAAAAACCTCATCATCTTCATACTTACGAACTGAAATGCCCATTTCATTGTTATTGACCTGGCTAAATTCATATAAATTCAAACTCGAAATAATACATTCCGATTCATTGAGATAGCACTTTGCATGCAGGTTTTTGCAGAAACTCAAACGCACATAGTCCAGTTTTTGAATCCATTTGATTTCTTCAGGATGCAAATCACTTTTGCCATAGACAATCCGAACATCAATTTTTAACCGGTCTTTGTCTTCTAATAATTCTTTAATACGGTCATTGAGACGTAAATACGGACTGATTAAAATTAGACGTTCTTTGGCATTTTTAATGAGTTCTTCTAAGAAAAAATTGGTTGCACTGGTATTTAGAAATTTAGCCATATTTTCCCTGTAATATTTTGAATATTATGTTTGTTATAGGGGAATAAGATATCGCTGAATCAGCAATCACTCAACCTTTAAATACATGCCATCCGCTGAGACATTATGGCCAAAACCGCAAGACATTGGATTGTTGCTATTCACCACAATCTGTTGTCCAATTTGAGCGTTAAACTGAAATTTCAAATCAATTTTGCAATCTTCTACGCTGTAATTGGCCTGAGCTTTATTCAGCGACATACGGGTTAAAAATTCTCCCATATTTGGTCCATAAATCAGACTGCGTAAACCCATATAGAGTCCATTAAACTCAATCTGGTAGGCATTAGAAGCTGGTTTAACCTCCATCGTATTCCACTGACCAAAACCTGCATAGCGGACATATTTCCCTGCAAGATTCTTTGGTTTTTGTGGTGCAGGCAATTGCTTCAGATTGAACTGGCTGGCTTTAGCATTCGGAAAAACGGAAAACCAGGCGCGTGCCCACTGCGGATTTCCAAGCTTGGCATAACTTAAACCGACATTATTAAATGCCGTGGTGATATCACGTTCAGAAAAAGCTGTACCCTCATCTTCTACATTCATCGCACAAAAAGATGACCAGGCGGCTTGTTGCTCAAATTGCGCTATAGCCTTTTGATATTGTTTTTGGTCGTAGAATTTCTTGCCATTATTTGCATAGCTTTGCACTTTGCTACAGCCTGAACGGAGCTCTTTTTCAAAATCTGAATCAGCAAAAGTGTGCGCGCTTAAACCTAAAAGACCGATAGACAATAGAGATTTATACATGGTGTTATTCAGTATGATTTTTAGCTGAATAAAACATAGCCGCTCGTATAAGTAAATAGAACTTGTGCTTATTAAACTGGATAAGAACAAAATATCGTGATGGCCAAGTATTAAAAAGCTGAAGAGTAGTGTCCAGAAAGCAGTTCTGGAATAGTTTTAAACTAAGAATGAATCAAGCTTGATCCAGATTGAGTTGTAAGAGTACCAAATCACGCCATTGCCCAAACTTCTGTCCGACTTGCGGCATATAGGCAGTTTGAACGAAGCCCAGTTTTTCATGCAGACGAATCGATGAGTTGTTTTCAGAATCAATCGCCGCGACCATGATATGCAGTTTCTGTACTTGAGCCTGTTCAATTAAATATTGCAATAATTTAGAACCCAAACCTTGCCCTGCATAATCTGGATTTAAAAAGATGGAATGTTCTACCGTCTGTTGAAAGCCCTGAATACTACGAAACTGATCATAACAGGCATAGCCAGCAACGACTTGATTTTGAGTATCTTCAACCACAAAAACCGGGAAATTCTGATTTTTAAGCTGTTTAAACCAGATTTTGAAATAGTTCAAATCAAAGGCTGTTCTGTTCCAGGTCGCAGTACCATAGAGTACTTCCTGATTATAAATCTCGAGGATGGTTTCAAGATCATGTTCGGTCGCAGGTCGAATGTCAAAATCAGGCATATTCTTGTTCTAGTAGAGGTGAGCTGAAATCACAGTTTAAAAAAAAAGCAGAACCGGAGTTCTGCCTTTGATCATACATCAATTAGAAATGATATTTCACAAGTGCGCTGACATCATTTTGGTCTACGCCTTTATAACCATATTTATTGTTCCAAACTGAATGTTCGATACCTACATAAAGTTTAGTGTCTGGAGAGATATGTTTACCTACATTCCATTTGTACTGAGATGTCCAGTTTAACTCACTTGCGTGACCATTCTTTTCAGCCGTTGACCAATCCAGGAATGCATCAACAAGGAAATCTTCAGTACCTAACTTAAATGGTACTGCGTAAGTGATGGTCATTTGATAATCATCTGCAGTGTTATCATTGTCAGCTTTGTAGAAGTTAATGTTTGCATATTGAGTATATGGAACATTTAAAGCAAAACCAACACCATACAAATAGTTATTAAAGCCTTCGCCACCTTCCCAAGTTGTCGCAACGAGTACGTCCTTGATTAGACCAACTTCAAGTTTAGTTCCTGAAACTGCACTTAAGCTTAAACGCGGTGCAACCTCAAAATAGGTACTATTACCTTCTGGATCATTGTTAGTACGATCAGCGAAAGCAAAGAAATCACCATATTTTAAACCTGCCGCATATTCAGCAGTAACTGTTGTTTGATCAAGCTTTTCATCTTGAGTGAGAAATGGTGATTTATAGTTTTCACCATAAAGACCTGTAACGCTAAAGTCCTGCCAAACTGGTTTTGCTTGAGCAAATGCTGCAGTTGAAGCCAATGCACAAAGTGCCGCAAGTTGTGTAAATTTCATTTAAATCTATCCCCCCGAGAAAGCAGAATAAGCATACAGATTAATAAGTAAAAATAAAGTTAAAAGTGATCGCTGACTTAAATATATTTCAGCCCCCATGAGTTGAATGAAGACGATCATCTTCCTCAGTTTTCATTGCCTTTCGCTGATACTTCTCTAAATTATTATTTTTTAAATAAAGTTGAATATGTAGTGCCTTAAAAGACTGAATGTATAACTAAAAATATAAAATCACTTCAATTCAGGATGATGAGTTTAGAAAACCAGTAAAAATAGGGGGAATATACAGATTGTTTAGTAATTAATTTGAGCCTGAGGCTGAATAGCTTTGTTCTGTTTGTGTAATGAGGTTAGTTCTAAAATCTCAAATGACGGTCGTTTTATAAGCCTGTTCTCAGCGTCGTAAAATAAGAGTGATCGGTCTTATATTTCAATTGAAAATCATTTTTGCAGTTTATTATTTTCGAATGACGAAAGAGTATTTTTCCCGGTTCTGCAAAAGCAACTAAATAATGATAAAGCAAATGATCTATTCAGAACTGTAAGGCTGACTAGGCGCTGATCTTATAAGAAAAACTATTAGATAAAAGTGAGCTAATTTTCATAAAAAAATACTTTTAATTTCTTTTTTTTAGGTTTCTTGGTCGAATGTTATTTAAGCGATTTATCTACCTGGCCAAAAAAACATTTCAAATTAAATCGTGTGAAAGGTTGTGAAATTTCCGTTTGAAAAATCCTGTATTTTTGAGCTGAGTAAGCAGTTGTCACAATGGATTATTCTTTTGCTAAAAAACCAAAATATCACTTGCATATTTCCCAGATACAGCCGATATTCAAGATATAAGGACACGATTCTGCAGACTCAAAAATGTGTTCATCATTCAAAATGGAGGGTGTGATTCCAATCATTTGAAGAAGTGAAATGCGATGCGAAACAGCAAGCTACAAACGTGCCAAGATAAAAAATTTTGCACTCAAAAGTTACAAAGATTGAGGATGGTAATATATGAATATTGAACTTCGTACCGATAACCACATTCAGAATAGTGATCGTTTAATTACTTATGTACGGGAAGAATTAAATCAAGAATTCCAGCGCCACAGCGAACGTATTACCCATTTTTCAGTCCATCTCAGTGATGAAAATGGCGCCAAAGGCGGCGATGACGATATTCGCTGTATGATTGAAGCGCGTCCTGCAGGCTTGAAACCTGTCGTAGTCAATCATCGTGGCCATAATGTCGATACTGCGATCCATGGTGCAATTGACCGACTAAAACGTAGTCTGGAACATGTGATCGAGAAAAAAGACAATGTTCGTCCTGGTGCTCTCGAACTAGCAGACACAGATACTGCGGATATCGAAGAGTAAGCCGAACCGATTTGAAAAAGCCCTGCGGGGCTTTTTTCGTATTAAACAAAAATATAGTTATGAGAAGCACAACAAATCCTGCTTTATTCGGCATAATAGTCGAAAACGAATCAAAGTGAGCTCCATCATGTTAACTGCGCAACAACAGCTTTTTGTGCAAGCACTCGAAGAATTAAATCTGGATCAGGTCAAACAGCTGCTGGCAGATGGACTCAACCCGAATTTTATTGATCATGACAAAGGCCCGGTGATTTCGGTCTGGTCAGATGGCCTGTTTAAATGGTGGGAAGAGGTGTGTGAGCTGTATGAAGCCGGTACACCACTTTCAGAAGATGAGAAACAGGCCCGTTTGGCGGTACATTTGCAGATTTTGGAAGAACTGATTCAGGCCAAGGTAAATCTGCATCTGTGGGATGCAGAAGAAATTTATGGCCCGCTCTGGGATGCCGCAAGTGCTGCATGCGCGCCAGCTGTGCAGCGTTTACTGGATGAAAAAGTCGATCCAAATAGCAAAGATGAAGATGGCATGACTATTTTATCTTCAATTAGTGATCTATTCTTTGATTGTGATTTTGATGAAATCAACTGGTCAGAAGCCTTGGATGAAGAAAAACAGACGCTAGAACTGCTTCGCAAGCATGGCGCAAAAATGACCAAAGAACTTAGTTAAATTTTAATAAAGAGCTCCAACATGACAACATTAAAAACATTGGGTTTGATTGCACTGGCCGGTTGTAGTGCACAGCTTTTCGCAGCAGATTTTGAATTTGATCGACCAGGTGAGGGTCTGAGTACTGGAATTACGCCAGTCGGAAATGTCGCTTGGGAGCAAGGCTTGCCTACAGCGCGTTATAGCAAGTCGGGCGATCAGACCGCGACCACACTCAGTGCAGATATGTTGTTACGTACCGGACTCAGTGATGATCTGGAATTGCGTTTAGGTTGGGCTGGCCCGACCTGGACCCAAGTGAAATCCAATGGCCAGACCGAAGAAGATGATGGTCTGGGCGATGTTAGTATTGGTCTGAAAAAGGCCATTGATTTGGATGATGACAAACTCAGTATGGCTTTGTTGGCCGAAGCCATCATTGCAACAGGCAATGCCGGTTTCACTAATGAAGAAGATATTTACAGCTTGGGTTCTGTCGTGTCGTATCAATATAATGACTTGGTCAGTACCGCATTGACCATGCGTTATGAATGGCAGGACAGCAACTGGGCAGTGTCTGCGATTCCTTCTCTAGGCTACCGCATTACTGATCGCTGGTCAGGTTATTCTGAACTGATTTACCGTAAAGCGGAAAGTGTCGATAATCAATACGCACTCGGTACCGGGGTCATGTATGCTTTAAACGATCGTGTCCAGTTAGATGCGAATGTCGGTGTAGATCTGGATGGTGCAGATCGAAGCTACTTCTCAGGCCTAGGTTTCTCTGTGCTGTTCTAAGATACTCATTCATAGAAGATGAAATACTCGCAGTTCCCGACCTGGGGGAAAATGCTTGCCCCGGTTATTTTGGGAAGCGCCTTGTTCAGCAGTCCTGCTCAGGCGGAAACTGCATTGTTGTCTGCCGAGCAGGCCTTTCCTGTGAGCGTGATCTCCACCAGTCAGCAGCAGGCTGAACTGAGCTGGCAGATTCCGGACAACTATTATCTGTATCAGCATAAAATTGAAGTCCGGCAGGGCAACCAGCCGGTGACGTTTGAGTTGCCACCCGCTGAAGATTTATATGATGACAACTATGGGCATACCCAGGTTTATTATCAGCAGTTAAAGTTTCAGATCCCGACTCAGGCGGGGCGATCCTATCAGGTCAGCTGGCAGGGTTGTGCCAAAGACCGGATCTGTTATCCGCCACAAACCATTCAGTTCAAGACCGATTTGTCCGGTCTGGTGCAATTTGAAGCTGCCGGATCAGGAACAAAGCGTTTACTTGATCTGAATACTTCGTCACTGCAACACAATACCCTGTTTAATACAGCAGATTCTTCAGAATCTACAGCAGATGAAATCTCTGCATCACCCAACACACAAACCGAACCCTATGCAGCACAAGACCAGAAATGGTCAGCCCAACTGCTTGAACGCTCTTTGGGCTATGGGCTTTTGCTGTTTTTCGGCCTGGGAATTTTACTGGCGTTTACGCCGTGTTCCTTGCCGATGCTGCCGATTCTGACCTCACTGATTGTACGTGACAGTAAAGGCCTGAAAGCCTGGATGATTGCACTGACTTTTGTCAGCAGTATGGCTGCTGTCTATGCAGTACTTGGCCTAATTGCATCTTCGGCCGGTCTGAATTTTCAGCGCTGGTTGCAGCAACCTGGGACTTTAATTGCTTTTAGTGTGCTATTTGTCCTGTTTGCCCTGAATCTGTTTGGCCTGTTTGAAATCAAACTGCCGCAACGTCTGGTTCATCGTCTGGATCGGGCACAGGCCATGCAGCAGGGAGGCAGTCTGGTCAGTGCCGGTGTCATGGGCATGATCTCGGCGCTTCTGGTGGGGCCATGCATGACCGCACCGCTGGCAGGTGCATTGTTGTTTATTTCTCAGACGCAAAGTCAGTGGCAGGGGGCTTTACTGCTGTTTACCCTGGGTTTTGGGATGGGGACGCCTTTATTGCTGGCCAGTATTCTGGGAGCACGGATTCTACCTAAAGCCGGGCACTGGATGAATCAGATCAAAGTGCTCTTTGCCTTTATCATGCTGGCGCTGGCGCTGTATTTTATTCGCCCACTGATTTCAGAAGCCGCTTTACAATGGTTATCCCTAGCTTTGGGTATGACCTTCGTGGCTTATGTGCTGTTCCGGATTTTCTGGCATCGTACCGGTTTGAGATGGCTATATATCCTGTGTCTGGTACTGGCCGTGCCCTATATCGCTTATAGCCAATATCAGCACAGTCAGCGTTTTTTTGTGGAGCAGGCGAGCACAGAAGCCAAGTGGCATGTGGCACGTAGTGCAGCAGAATTTCAGCAGATTTTGGACAGGGCACCACAAGGGCAAAAGATTATTATTGATGTCTACGCCGACTGGTGTGTTGCCTGTCAGCCGATCGAACATCGTATTTTAAAATCTGCAGCGGTACAGCAGGCGCTTGCGCCATATTTCCTGATCAAGCTGGATTTAAGCCAATATAATGTCTCTCATCAAGCGCTGTTAAACCAATGGGAAATTCTCGGGCCGCCGACGTATTTATTCTTGAATGCGCAGCAGCAGGAAATTAGGGGTTTACGTTTAACCGGTGCTTTTAGCGAGGCAGAATTGCTGGCACAGCTGCAAGCACTGGCTCAAAGTGAAAATCCATAATTTAGTTCTTAAAAAAAGCTGAACCCGTTTAAGAAACCTGCATCTGTACTGGCACCGGTTCAGCATAAGCTTTGACCAGATTACGCCCACCGGCTTTGGCCTGATAAAGCGCCTGATCAGCCTGACTCAATAACTGCTGCGGGCGTAATTCCGCGCTAGAAATGGCAATCCCGAAACTGGCGGTCACCGGAATCAGCTCATCCTCATCACTGAAAATCTGCAATTGCTGAATGGCGATGCGGCAGCGTTCAGCCACTTGTTCGGCTTTTTCCAGACTGGTATTTTTAAGCACCAAAATAAATTCTTCCCCGCCAAAACGGCCGACTATATCACTTTCGCGCAATTGCTGATTCAGCACGGCACTCACTTCGACTAAGGTTTCATCACCCTTATGATGGCCATAGTGATCATTAATCTTCTTGAAATGATCCAGATCCAGTAAGACCAAGGCGTAATTTGGAGTGGCTGCAGCATTCAGTTTATCCAGACATTGGTTGATGCTACGGCGGTTAAACAGGTTGGTGAGTGGATCAATCTGGCTCAGTTGTTTGATCAGCTGCTCGCGATGACGCCATTGACTGAGCAGAATCTCGAATAACACCATGCAGACGGCCAGAATTGGCAAAATAAAATACAGCATCGATAACAGCCAGAAACCATTATAGAAAAGCTTGTCATCGATATTAAAGAGCGGTGAATAAGGTAATTGATGACTGAAACTTAAATAGGCACATCCGCCCAGAAAAATGGAGGCAGGAATCAGCATGCTATACACCAGCGTGCGATGAAACAGCACCAGACCGACCATAATTAAGCAGACGTAAGCGGTGGTAGCGACCGGACTGATCACGCCGACAATATAGGCATCCCGGCATAGCGAAACCACAAAGGTGCCGACTGCCAGATAGGGTAGATAACGTTCCACCAGACGGTTGCCCTGAAATTTATAACAAGGATAAATCAGTAAGGCTAAAATCAATAAAAAACTGCCGTTCAGCACGACTTGTGAATGAACCCGTTCAATCTGTACATATTGCCAATACTCAGGATTGAATAAAACAAAGAGATCCCAGCCGAGCCAGGTCAGATGTACACCGCATCCCAAAGTCAGCATCAGGATGCATTTCTTCAGGATACGCCAGTTCATCACGACTTCATCTTCGACCAGATATTTCTTGATTCTGTGTCTTAGCACTTTTTCTAATACAGGCGATATTCGCTTCATGGTCCCGGTCTGACTTTAATTGTTATGGCAGATTTTTTAAGACTTATTGGATATTTATAGCTTTATTTACACAAGATAACATAAGTTTGAATGCTTGATAAACAACAATATTTAAAACATTTTTGTGATTTAGTTGATATCTGATCTGCTCATTCTTTGCCGATAGCGTAAGTGATCTAGGCTATGCCAAAGGGTTCTCATCAAAATTAAAGAGGTTAAGAGGTATACAGTTTTGTTCTAAATTCAGGATGATGTGTTTTATTTGTGCTAATTATTTCAATATGGTCAATCGTTAAAATGGCTGCATTGTTAGAAACAACCAAAGATAAAGAGCGAAGCCATGAAAGTTTTACAGATTGATTCCAGTATTTTAGGAGATGCTTCTATTTCGCGTCAGTTAACTCAGGCCGTGGTGGAACAATTGCAGCAAAAATATGCTGAGGCCATTGAGGTTGAATATCTGGATCTGGCAGCACAGCCTATTCCCCATCTTACCGCCGAAATTTTAATGGGCCAGAATGCAGAACAGACGGCATTGGGCGAGGAAATTTTAGAACAATATTTGCAGGCGGATGTCGTGGTGATTGGTGCAGCGATGTATAACTTCGGTTTGCCATCGACCCTGAAAGCCTGGATTGACCGGATCTGTGTCGCGGGACGCACCTTTAAATATACCGAACAAGGTCCTGTGGGTCTGGCGGGCAATAAAAAAGTGTATATCGCCAGCAGCCGTGGTGGTGTGTATGGTGAGCAAAGCCCGGCTGATTTTCAGGAGGCTTTCTTGAAAACCGTATTTAACTTTACTGGCGTGAATGATATTGAAGTGATTCGTGCTGAAGGGGTGAACATGGGAGAAGCGGTTAAAGCCCAAGCGCTACAAACTGCATTGCAGCAGGTTCAGGCCATTTAAAACCTAAAACCTCTTTTCAAAGGGTCAGCTACGGCTGACCCTTTTTATATGCTAAATCATGCTTAATCCCGATCCAGACGATGGGCAAATTCTGCAAGATCGGTCAGCGCCTGTTTGGCTTCATCGAACCAGGCGCTGAACATCTGGAAGTTGTGCCACATGCCGGTATACAGTTTAAATTCGACCTCGACACCTGCCTGCTCCGCTTTTTCTTTAAAACGGCTAGCATCATCCAGCAGAATTTCCTTGGAACCTACCTGAATATGAATCGGTGGCAAACCGGTTAAATCGGCAAAAAAAGGAGAAACTTCCGGATCACCCCGATCAATTGAACGCGGTACATAATATTCAATCCCGGTTTGAACTGTTTCCAGAGACAGCAGGGCATCATGCTTCTGGTTATAACGTAAAGATTCACTGGTCAACGTTAAATCTAGCAGTGGAGACAGCAGAATCAGACCGCTGACCTGTGGCAGACTTTCCTGCTGTATTTTGAGTGCCAGCGCCAAGGCCAGATTGGCACCGCAAGAATCGCCGGACAGAATAATATCTTTGGCCTGAACACCTTGATCCAGCAGCAGATTATAGACATCAAACAAGGCTTCTAATGCTTCTGGATAGGCAGATTCAGGTGATAGCGGATAATCGACATGCAGTACCTGCATCTGGGTTCGAGCCGCAATTTGAGTCATAAAGGCGCGATGGGTATTTAAAGAACCTAAGTAAAATGCGCCGCCATGAATATGAAAAATCAGCTGGGTCGATTCCTGCTGCGGCTTAATTTCTTCCGCGTGCAGTCCGGCCAGTCGGAGCGAGCGAATCTGTACCGTTTTATCCTGAGGGAAAAGTTTGCACATCTGTTCCAGAGCAATGCGCATTGAACTCGGTGGAAGACTGAATCTGCTCGGGGCACGAATGGCCGTTTTTAAAAAGCTTTCTGTAATTAATTGTTTCGTTAGCGGGCTTATCTTCATCTTCCTTCCATCTTTTTGTGCTTTTATTGATCGTGTAGATTATTTACCAACCATATTTACAAGGTTACACTAAATAGTCACAGCTAAAAATTGAAAAATTGTTGTGACTTTTTAATACTACATGGGTCTATTTTCAGACTAAGGAAATGAAGAAAAATGAAAAAAATAGCGCTTACGTTAGGACTACTAGGCTTATCTGCACTGGCTAATGCCGCGGATCCTTTAAATGGCACGGTATGGAAAACCATTGATGATAAAACCAAGCAGCCTAAGGCCATGGTTAAATTCACTGAACAAAAGAACGGCACTTTGTCAGCCAGTATTCAGTCTGTGTTAACTCCAGGTGAAGAAAATGCCTGCAAGAAATGTGAAGGGCCATATCACAACAAATCTCTGAAAGGCCTGACCATTGTTAAAGGTCTAAAAAATGCTGGCGGGACTAGCTATGACAGCGGTTCGATCCTTGATCCACAATCCGGTAAAACCTATAAGTTGAAAGGCCAGTTGGCAGACGGTGGCAAGAAACTTGAGCTACGTGGTTTCATCGGTGTAGCGGCATTGGGTCGTAACCAGACTTGGATTCGTGCCAACTAATTTATTTTAAGCAGATATACAAAAGCCTGATCGATGTCAGGCTTTTTTATGAGTGTTATTCAATACAAGATATTAGTGGGCTAAGCTACGATAAACCGTTTCATTAAAACCGGCAATAAATCCTGTAGAGGTTGCCAGTATTGGACGTTTGATTAAACTGGTATGGGTGGTTAATGCATTAATTAAGGCATTTTCACTTGACAGGGTGGCCTGTTGCTCTTCTTCACTGAGTTTACGCCAGGTAGTGCCTTTCTTGTTCAGAACCACGTCCTGACCCAAGGCATCCAGCCAGGTTTTGACGGTTTCAGCATCGATGCCCTGTTTTTTATAATCATGAAATTCATAACTCAGACCTTGCTCCGTCAGCAGATCAAAGGCTTTTTTCATCGAACTACAATTTTTAATTCCGTAAATTTTTAACATAGCTGCCATCTAAAAAATTTAAATCATGAACTAGCTTAACCAAATTGGCAGCAGCAAACCATGCAAAAGCAAATGAAAAAAAAGAAAAAATTTTAAATACCAGAAAAGTCATGTCATCAAAATGACATCAAGCAGCTTTAACATGAGCAGCAAGAAAAAGAACAATCTAAATAATAAGAAAAATAAAAATTTGGGAATGATAGAAATAGAAAACCCGCATTTAATCATCCTGATCATGCGGGTCTCAATCCAACGTCCAATGTCACATCCATGCAAAACAAGCTAAATCTATAGTCTGTTTTATTTTCGTCCTACGGCGTCCTGTCCTTATGTTGTCGTCCTGACATGTCCTTGTGCCG
Organism: Acinetobacter lwoffii; assembly: GCF_024129115.1. GTDB lineage: Bacteria > Pseudomonadota > Gammaproteobacteria > Pseudomonadales > Moraxellaceae > Acinetobacter > Acinetobacter lwoffii_T. The sequence continues at coordinate 131,684 of NZ_JAMXXO010000003.1, read as the reverse complement.
TAGCGCTATAATGCTATGTTATTACATTAAGATAAACCCAAAAAATACGTCATGTCATGTAAGAGATAAGCCTTAATTGAGTGAACGTATGTTCACTCAATTAAATAATGAAGATTATAGTTTGTAGTCGATGATCACGGGGGCATGGTCGCTAAACCATTGTTCTTTATAGACCCAGGCATTAACGGTACGCTCTTTCCAGTCCGGAGAGCAGGCATGATAATCAATCCGCCAACCAACATTCTTGGCACGCGCCTGTCCACGGTTTGACCACCAGGAGTATAATTCGGCTTCTTTGCGGACTTCACGGAAAGTATCGACATAACCAAGCTCATCGTAGATATGATCTAGCCAGGCACGTTCGTGCGGTAAACAGCCCGAGGCTTTCTGGTTACCCGACCAGTTTTTAATATCGATACGTTTATGCACGATATTGTAGTCACCGCAGACAATCACCGATTTATTTTCATCGCGCCACTGTTTCAGGATTTTTGCGTATTCTTCCAGAAAGTGATCTTTACGCGCTTGTGCTTCATCGCCTGATGAACCCGAAGGCAGATACAGGGAACAGATCTGTACAGTTTGTTCTAGACCCAAGTTAAATTCAGCGGCAATAAAACGGCCTTGTGAATCGGCCAGTTCAAAACCCAAGCCATCGGTCAGAGACACAAAAGGCAGACGGCTATAAATGGCAGTACCGGCATAACCCGGACGCTCGGCAGGAAACAGGTGCGTGTACCAGCCTTCAGGCTTGAATTTATCGGTCCACTGCGCATGCGTGATCCGGCTTTCCTGCATGCAAATCACGTCGGCATCCGACTGTTCCATCCATTCTAATAGACCTTTGGTGACAGATGAGCGTAAGCCGTTGACATTAATTGAAACGACGCGAAGAATTTTTTGATCACCTGGATAGCTACTCTTTGGTATCATGCGCAAGTCTTACCTTAATTAATGGATTTAGGAGCACCTCATGTCAACGCCAGCTCAGTTTAACCCACAAGCTTTTATCGAACTCGCATTATCACGCGGTGTGCTTAAATTTGGTGAGTTTACTTTAAAATCGGGACGTGTGAGTCCCTATTTTTTTAATGCGGGTCTGTTGAATGATGGTGAAGCCTTGACATTGCTGGCTTCTGGCTATGCTGCAAAACTGATCAAATGTGACCATGTTGAAGTGATTTTTGGACCTGCCTATAAAGGCATTCCTTTTGTGGCAGCAACTGCTGTGGCTCTGTCGCAAAATCATGGGGTAAGTGTGCCGTGGGGTTTTAATCGCAAGGAAGCCAAAGACCATGGCGAGGGTGGCGTATTGGTCGGTGCTTCTGTAGAAGGTAAAAAAGTCTGGATCATTGATGATGTGATTACCGCAGGCACAGCGATTCGTGAAGTCGTCACCATCCTGAAAAATGCCGGTGCGCAGATTGCGGGTGTGCTAGTTGCATTAGACCGTCAGGAAAAAGGTCAGGGCGAACTGTCTGCGATTCAGGAAGTGCAGCAAGAGCTTGAGATTCCTGTACATGCCTTAATTACCATGAAAGATTTAATGGACTATCTGGAAGCGAAAGGCGACCTAGCAGCTTTGGCGAAAATGGAAGATTACCGTGTTAAATATGGGATCTAAGCCTAGATTGGCATAGAAAAGGAAGCTTGAGCTTCCTTTTTTTGTAGATGTTCAATTTGCTAAACATTTGAAATTTATTATCTCTGTCTATTCTTGTAAGCATTGGCTTACATCAATTCCAGCACTTTGCGGCTGTTTTGAATAGTGGAAATTTCCTATGATAGCTTTAACAGGAACAGGAGGTTCCACACAAGAATAACAATAGATAAATACAAGGAAAGTAAGGTACGACAGGAGTTATACCAAGCGAACCCATACGGAAAGCCCCTGGCAGGATGCTAGGGGTTTTTCATTTTTATCTTTTATAAAGTCTAACTGAGCAGCAGTGATTCAGAAACATGATTCTTAAAAATTCACTTTTGATGAGCTAAACAGACAATCAGAAAACCTTTCACCAAAATTATGAATCTTCAGTGCTAAAAAAAGCACCTGAAGGTGCTTTTTCTTATTGCTGGGCTAAATTATAGCGCAACGATATTGATCGCATTTGGACCTTTTTGACCATCAACCACGCTAAAAGAAACGCGCTGACCTTCAAACAAAGTTTTGAAACCAGAACTGCTGATTTCTTTAAAGTGTGCAAAAACGTCAGGACCTGATTCTTGTTGAATAAAACCAAAACCTTTAGTTTCGTTAAACCATTTTACTGTACCGGTAACTGTAGTAGACATAATATAACCTGTTAAATTTTAATAATTTTAGTCATGCAAATGACTATGGATAACTTGGAAAAACAACAAGAATTGAAATAAAGATCTGAAAAAACTGAGGATTATAAATAATACTGCGGCACTTAAAGAAGCTTAACTAAACAACGCTTTTTTCTAGTTAAAGACAGCATAGCCTAAATCAGAAAATATTCAAGTTTTTTATATTTATTATTTATTTTTCTTATAAAAGTAGCTCAATTCTTGTTTTTTAAAGCATTTCAAGCTGATTCGCTTGAGCTTTATCATTTGCATTTAAGCTTTAGCGAAGCTAAACAATAAATACACGTTGTGTTTGTGTTACTTTATGTTAATCAAAATCGTTCAGTACCCAGCAAGATTTTACTAAGTCAGTGTATTTTATAACTTTGGGTAAATTAGTATTTGTAGTTTTAAGATAGTTATCGTCATTGTTTGTGTATAAAAATCCACCTATATTAAAATTCAATTGGAAAAATTAACTATAAGAATTTCTTGATTTTAATTTAAAACCAAATACGAGTGAGTCTCATGGATTACTGGAACAGTGTGTTACTTATATCCATCATCACCATGGTTGGACTGGCCATGATCATCCTGTTTGTCGGATGTAAAATGTGGAAGAACTTGGTGGTTACTTTACTGATTGCCACCTTGATTGGATTTCTGCTTGTATGTGCGATCAATTTTATTTTTGGCGATCGTCTTCAATTTCTATGGGGTGCCCCTGAGACTGATGATAGTAATTTTATGCTGGAAATGGGGCTGCTGAGCCTGTTAATTGGCGGTGTGAGTACCTTTATCATTATGTTAGGCACTTTGGTTGCTAAAAGTAACAGTGGAAATCAAGGCGATGAAGACTAGTTTTTCGCAAAATAACAAGTCTCTTAATGAGCGGGAAAGTGCAGAAAAACATCGCATGTACAGTTCATAGGCTTAAAAAATCTTTCTCAGCCAAATGTATAGTGCCATAGCGCTACGGGGCATAAATGGAGCTTCATATCCCGTAGCTGCATAATTTTCTGTATCAAAAATTTAGAACATCATTCTTAGACCTGCACCATAGATCCAGCCTTTTTCAGAATCAGAGCTTTGCTGCCAGGCTGTCTGTTTGTTGCCTTTACTATATTCATAACCCACTTCCAGATAAGGCATGAGCTTTTTGCTCAGTTCATAGCGTGTTTCCAAGCCCAAGGTGGCATGACTAAGGCCGGTTTTTTTCGCATTCGCTGCCTGATCATTCAGGATGACATCCAGTTCGACAAAGGGCTGCATAATCAGTTTCTGAGTCAGTAACAGGTCACGCTCTGTTTCCAGTTTTAATCCGACAAAGTCATCTTCACCGACATAGACATGAGCATCCGTTTCGAAAAAGTAGGGGGCCAGGCCATGCAGGCCAAATACTGCATCGAAGCGCTCGTTCTGCTGGTTTGTAGAAGGCTCGGCTAAATTTTCCTGTCGATAGCGCACCCCGGTCTGCACATCCCAAAAATCGGAAATATTGCGGCTATACAACACTTTGGCATCATATTCGGCCTGATGGGATTCATGTTTGTCGGCTTCTAACTTGAGGAAGATTTTATTTTCATCCGTGCCGACTCTGGCCTGGTTCTTGGACTTGAATGCTCCATTTCTCTCTGAACTATGCTGCCATTTCTGGTCCAGAATAATCTGGCTATAAATCTGTGCACCATGTTCTTTACGATGATCATGTTCGCTGGCAGAACTGACTGAATTTTGTGGCGTGCTCAGCACCTGCTGTTGATGCAATAACTTTGGTGGCGGTTGATAGGATGAGGCATCTGCTGTTCCAGTATGCTGTGCGTGGTTATCAGCCATGTTTTGCATGGCATGATGTCCGCTATGATGCTGATGTTCAGCATGGCTTGTATGATCGCTAGAAGCTGCCGCAAAAATACTCAGACTGCTTAGGGTAAGCGCACTGCTGAGCACTGACTTTACAAAAAGATTAGTGATGTGCATGGCTTTCTCCTTGAGCAGCTGCTGGTTTTGAAGGCATTTTTTGTGAAGAAGGGTGAGATGTTTGATCTTCATCTACATGTGCCACAATCAGCTTGTTCATCATGCCGGCACTCATGTGATAGAGCAGATGGCAGTGAATCGCCCATTCTCCCAGTTCGTCTGCTGTGAGCAAGGTCGTGACCGTTTTCCCGGGCGGCACAATCACGGTGTGTTTATTTGGCATATTTGCAGCAGACTGACCATTTTCCAGCTGCATAAACATGCCATGCAAATGCATCGGATGGGCCATCATGCTGTCATTGATAAATTTCAGCCGGATCCGCTCGCCATATTTCACTTGAAGTGGCTCGGCATCACTGAATTTTTTACCATTCATGGTCCAGATGTAGCGCTCCATGGTTCCACCCAGACGAATCACCAGTTCACGTTCTGCTGCGCGGGTATCAGGTTGTGGTGTCAGGGCTTTGAGGTCTTGATATTGCAAGGCTTTGTGCCCTGCAGGCGTAGACATATTGGCCCAGCCCTCAACCGGCTGATGAGGCTGATTGGTTCCGGACATGGCATTATGACTTGCATGCATGTCGTGCTGGGCATGTTGATCATGTTCACTTGTGGCAGTCTGCATGGTCTGACTGCTGTGTGTGTCATGTGACATGTCATGTTGTTCGCCATGTCCCATATCTTCCATGGTCAATAAGGCACGAGGGCGCGGTGTTGGTAATTGAACCGGAGCCAGGGCTTTACTTGAATCAGTTGCCTGATGCAGATTGCCAATGGCAAAGCCTGAGCGGTCGATCGATTCCGCTTCAATCTGGTAATGCGCTGCAGTGGGTTCCACAATCACATCATAGGTTTCAGCGGTTCCGATACGGAATTCATCTACATTGACCGGCTGCACCGGTTGTCCATCGGCACTGACCACGGTCATTTTCAGCTGGGGAATACGCACATCGAAAAACGACATGGCAGAAGCATTGATGAAACGCAGGCGGACTTTTTCATTGGGCTGGAACTGGCCACTCCAGTTTTGTTGCGGCGTTTTTCCATTGACCAGAAAGGTATAACCGGTAACATCAGATAGGTCGGTTTTCAGCATACGCATCTGGTTCCACATCTTGCGGTCTGACCAGGTGGCCTTCAGGCCATCACGTTTCACCTGCTGGAGTACATCGCCAACGGTTTCGCGCTGGTTCTGATAATATTCGGCCGATTTTTTTAAATTGTTCTGAATCTGCTGGCCGCTTTGTTCGTGAAAATCTGACAGCATCACCACATAATCCCGCTCGGTTTGTTCATGTGGAGGTAGTAATGTCTGTGCTTTGGGGCGAATCACCAATGCGCCATAGAGGCCATCCTGTTCCTGACCTTTGGAATGTGCGTGATACCAATAGGTGCCGTTTTGACGAACCTTGAAGCGATAAGTAAAAGACTGTTTCGGTTTGATCCCCTGAAAACCGTTAAATCCGGGGACACCATCCATCAGCCCGGGCAGGAGGAGGCCATGCCAGTGCAGCGAGGTATCCTGATTGTTCAGGTTGTTTTGTACATGAATGACTGCATCATCACCTTCTTCAAATTCCAGCAAGGGTGCAGGGAATTTTCCGTTTACAGTGATACGCTTGACCGTCTTTCCGGTGAGATTGATCGGGCTTTCATCAATGACCAGATGATATTCTTTTACGGCTGCAAACAAGGCAGACGACGAGATGAGACCGAAGCCCAGACACAGGCTTTGACTGATTTTAAGCAACATAACTTAATCCTTAATGAATAAAAAAATTTAAAAATTCAGGATCAAGCTTTGGGTGGGCGCAGGATTTCTTGCCAGTAACCGGCAAGGTGCTGGGCATGGTAAGCAGGGAGGAGGGTTTTTTCCGGATAACCGTGATTAGGCACGCTTAACTCGGGCGTTGTAATGGGCAGGCTGGTGACCAAGTTCTGGCAGGCCATAGTGCCACAATCCAGACAATCTGATGACTGCTGGGTGCTGTCACTGACACAGTTCGGCTGAATCAGTTCCTGATCTTGATGATGATCAGTCTTATGCAGCGAGTGAGAAGCAGAGGGTTTTGTCATTTCCAGACAATGAGGATTCGTTTTTTCAGACGGCATAACCAGATGCATGGTGTTTGCAGATGCGACAGACACACTGCTCCAGCCTATGGCAAAAACCACAAGCATCACCAACCAGATCTGTTTGACGAGCCGTATGAGCAAAAGTACACCCTGAAAAAATGCGCTGCATGTTTGAGCAATAAAAGCATAAACGCAGTAACTCAAATTAGCAAATTCTGGACAAGATTATTTTTTAGGTCACCTACATACTACTTTTTTCATAGGTTCAGGTTTCAGTTTCGCACTTTTCGCATTTTCTACAGTCTAGCAGCATCCCGAGTTTTTCTTTACGTCCTTGCTCGGTCATCACCCATGGGCGATTTTGCCAGGGCGGGGTATGCCGCACATGCTGGCCATGTCCGCAGGCCAGTTCTGCAACCCAATGCTGTTCCTCATCCAGGTGAAAACCGATAATGGCCTGTTGCATGGCATACCTCCCTTGAGCTCAAATTGCCTGAGCATCTATCTAAAAACCTATATAAAATAAGTCATGCAAAATCACCATAAACAAAAGAATCCACACAAGCTATACTCCTTGCCAAGTCATTTTTTGAAAAAGAGCAGAGACACATGCGCGTACTTGTTGTGATGGATCCCATTGAAAATGTAAACCTGAAGAAAGACTCGACCATGGCCATGCTGTGGGCAGCAGCACGTCGCGGGCATGAACTCGGTTATGCATTGCAGCAAGATTTATATATCGATCAGGGCAAGGCCTTTGGTCTGATCGTGCCGTTACAGGTATTTGAAGACTACGACCATTATTATGAACTTGGCGAAAAACAAAAAGAGTCGATTGCTGCTTATGACGTTGTCTTGATGCGTAAAGATCCGCCTTTTGATATGAACTTCGTCTATACCACTTATATTCTGGAGCAGGCAGAGCGCGAAGGGGCATGGATTATCAACAAGCCGCAAAGCCTGCGTGACTGTAATGAAAAACTGTTCGCGACCCAGTTCCCGCATCTGCAAGTTCCGACCTTGGTGACTTCGCAGCAAAGCCTGATTCGTGAATTTCTCAAAGAACAGGTCGATGTGATTGTAAAACCGCTGGATGGCATGGGCGGCACCGGGATTTTCCGCCTGTATCAGGATGGCATCAACATCGGTTCAACCATTGAAATGCTGACCAATAATGGTACCCAGCCGATCATGGCGCAGCGTTATATTCCGGAAATTGTCGAAGGCGATAAACGCATCCTGATGATTAATGGCGAGCCAGTGCCGTATTGTCTGGCCCGTATTCCGCAAAATGGTGAAGTGCGCGGTAATCTGGCCGCGGGTGGTCTGGGCGAGGCGCGCCCACTGACTGAAACTGATAAGGCCATTGCAGCAAAAGTAGGGCCGTATCTCAGAGAGAAAGGTCTGGTCTTTGTGGGGCTGGATGTGATTGGAAATTATGTCACTGAAATTAATGTAACCAGTCCAACCTGTATCCGTGAAATTGATGCCCAGTTTGGTACTTCGATTGCGGATGATCTGTTTGCTGTGCTGGAAGCAGGTCAGGCCAATCAGGTTTAAAGGCAGCATTAGGTGAAAGAAGAGTCTGCTTGCAGGCTCTTTTTATCTTTTTATTTAGGGTAACGCTTAAATAAAAATGCCGTCATTACCATGCCCAGCATCGAAAGGCAGACAGTGATAATGGCAAGATTGGCCCAGTATTGGGTGGCAGATATCAGCGCAGCGCTCAGGGTCGGTATAAAAAACTGTGCGCAGGCTGAAATTTGTAAAACCACACCCACACTGGCCGCTGCTGCATAGGCACGTGGTGCATAGTGCAGGGTAATCGCAAAAACAGTGGTCGGGATCATCCCGCCAATCAGTGAAAACAGCACGGCACTGACAACCTGCAATTCAAATGAGAGCCAGGAATTTGCGGCAAATACCAAGCAACTGCTGCAGAGCATTGCCACAAATCCGGTGCTCAATAAGGTGTGCGGTCTATAACCCTGTTGCAGCAACATGCCTGCGCCAAAAGTACCCCCCAGATTGGCCAGAACGACCATCGAGACCAGCATCCCTGCGCGTTTTAAGTCTAGCCCCTGTTCGACATACAGCGTAGGCAGGAAGCCCGTGACAGTAATCCATTGACTGGTATAACAGGCGAAAATAATCGCCAGACAGATAATCGGTGGGTGGGTCAGGGTAATTTTAACAATCTGCCAGAATGAGGTGTTTTCCGTAGCTGCCTGGAAAGAATCTAGCTGTGTTACCAGGACAGGTTCAATATTTAAATATTGTTTGATCATGCCAGCAATAACCAGGCACAGGCAGCCCAAAATGGCCCAGATCGTTTGCCAGTCCAGATATTCAAGCAGGAGAGGAATCGTTAATACGGCCAGACTGACACCGATGCCCATATAGGAACTCCAGAGTCCCATCTTGAAATTCAGTGTTTCAGCGCGGCTGGTACGTTTTAAAATGGCTGGCGCACACAAGGAGATGGTTAAAAATCCGATTCCTTCCATAAAACGCAATACATATAAAGTGGCAGGCTGCGTAATCCAAAGCCCGGCAAGACTGCTTAGCCCTAAAATGATTAAGGCCATGATCAGGCAGCGCTTTAATCCCATTTTTTCCGAGAAGGCGCCAATGCATAGCGCAAACAGCATTCCGGCAGCCTGCACCAACGCTAATGAAAAACCAGCCTGGGTAAAACTCAGGTTTAAATCCTGCTGCAATACAGGAATCACGGCCGAAAGTTTGCCGACATGGATCGCAGCCAGATAACTGGCCAAGATAATCCATACATCATGACATGATATTTTTGACATTTATCCGAACTGAGTCCATTTAAAGCATCTGCTTGTACATCAAGCATCATTCATATATAGATATGAATAACATGAAAGTTTTATAAAATTGATAGGATTTAAGCCTAAGCTCATTAGTCGATGATAGGATATGGATTGACCGGGAGTGAGCTGTAAAGGGTTCTAAATAAAGCCCTGTCCGTGGCAAGGTTATTGATAATATAATGAGAAAATCATTTAAAATTGCTATGATATGTCACTTAAGTCGAAGGAAAAGTGCAGATCTTATAAATAAAACGAGTCTAAACTTGGAATTTGCATGAAAAAAACAATTAAAGCCTTGTTGAAATAAAGTAAATAAACTTTCATGGCCTGAGGTTTGTGATTACAATTGATTACTTAAATCAGATTTCCTGCTCCATTTTTTGAATTGAAGAATTAGACCGTGACCGACGCTCAGCAAAAACAGCCTAAACATGTCATGATGATGGCCGCAGGTACAGGTGGACATGTGTTTCCAGCGTTAGCTGTTGCCAAAGATTTACAACAACAAGGTATACAGGTCTCCTGGTTGGCCACACCCGCAGGCATGGAAAACCGTCTATTAAAAAACCAGAATATTCCCATTTATCAGATTGATATTCAGGGTGTACGGGGCAATGGTTTTGTACGTAAAGCCTTGGCCCCTTTTAAAATTATGAAAGCAACCCTGAGCGCCATGAAATTCATGAAACAGCTCAAGGTCGATGCCGTCGCCGGCTTTGGTGGTTATGTAGCCGGGCCGGGTGGTCTGGCTGCGCGTATTTTAGGTATTCCGGTGCTGATCCATGAGCAGAATGCAGTCGCCGGTTTTACCAATACCCAATTGTCGCGTGTGGCAAAAACAGTGTGCCAGGCTTTCCCGAATACTTTTCCAGCCCAGGAAAAAATCGTCACCACCGGCAATCCGGTACGACAGGAAATTAGCGAAATTTTAAATCCGTCCTGGCGTTATCAGGAGCGTGACAAGGCAGGATTGCCCTTACGTATTCTGATCGTTGGTGGGTCTTTGGGGGCGCAAGCCTTAAATGAACGGGTTCCGGAAGCTTTAAAGCAACTCAATGTGCGATTAAGCGTCTATCATCAGTGTGGGCAAAACCATGCCGAGGCGACCCGGGCACGTTATAAAAATGCACCGGCCAGTCTACAAGTTGAAGTACAGCCCTTTATTGAAGATATGGCCAAAGCCTATTCTGATGCCGATCTGGTGATTTGCCGTGCCGGAGCTTTGACCGTCACTGAAATTGCTACTGCCGGCGTAGCTGCGATTTTTGTGCCGCTTCCAACTGCAGTGGATGATCACCAGGCGGCCAATGCCGGTTTCCTGGCCAATATCAATGCGGCAAAGATTTGCCCGCAGGCCACGATGACCCCGGAAAGTTTAAAAACATTATTAGAGCCGATGCTGAATCGCCAACTGTTAATGGAAATGGCCGTGAAAGCACGCCGACAGGCTCAACCCGATGCGACTCAACATGTGGTCCGTTTAATTCAAGAATTGTAATCCGAGTAAACTATGTCTCCAACAACCCCAGCTGAACAAGCGAAAAAGTTAATTAAAGTGCCGGAAATGCGCCGTATCAAACACATTCATTTTGTGGGGATCGGTGGTGCAGGCATGTGTGGTATTGCGGAAGTGCTGAAAAACCAAGGCTACAAAGTGTCTGGTTCAGATATCAAGGCTTCCAAGACCACAGCGCAGCTGGAAGCAAACGGGATTAAAGTCTATATCGGACATACTGCAAATAATATTAAAGGTGCTAATGTGATCGTGGTGTCTACCGCGATTGATCAGGAAAACCCGGAAATTAAAACTGCGATTGAAAATCGTATCCCTGTGGTTCGCCGCGCGGAAATGCTGGGTGAACTGATGCGTTACCGTCATGGTATTGCCGTTGCCGGCACGCATGGCAAGACCACCACCACTAGCCTGATCACCTGTATGCTGGCTGAAGAAAACATGGATCCAACCTATGTGATCGGTGGTTTGCTGAACCGTACCGGTATGAACGCAGCCTTGGGCGCCAGCCGTTATATCGTGGCCGAAGCCGATGAGTCAGATGCTTCTTTCCTGCACCTGGAACCGATGGCTGCCGTGGTGACCAATATTGATGCTGATCATATGGATACCTATGGCGGTAGCTTCGATGTCCTGAAAGATACCTTTATCCAGTTCCTGCAAAAACTGCCATTTTACGGCTTGGCTGTAGTCTGTGGTGATGATGCCAATATCCGTGAAATTATGCCGCGGATTGCACGCCCGTTACTGACTTATGGTTTCAATGAAGACAATGACATCCGTGCAGTAGATGTTGATCAAGATGGCATGCAAACCCACTTTACCGTATTGCGTAAAGAGCGTGAGCCATTGCGTGTAACGGTCAATCAACCAGGTTTGCATAATGTGCTGAATGCCTTGGCTGCGATTGGTATAGCAACCGATGAAGGCGTGTCTGACGCTTCAATCTGCCGTGCACTGGAAGGTTTCAGTGGCGTAGGTCGCCGCTTCGAAGTTCAGGGTGAGTTTGCGATTGAGGGCGGTGACGTGAAACTGGTGGATGACTATGGTCATCATCCAAAAGAAGTCGAAGCCACGATTAAAGCTGCGCGTCAGAGTCATCCGGACCGTCGTCTGGTAATGATGTTCCAGCCACACCGTTATAGCCGTACCCGTGACTGTTTTGATGATTTTGTGGAAGTACTTTCTACTGTAGACCAGTTATTGTTGCTGGATGTTTATCCTGCCGGTGAAAAACCGATTGTCGGGGCTGACAGCCGTACTTTGGCTCGTAGCATTCGTCTACGTGGTGAAGTCGAGCCGATTCTGGTTGATGCGGCGGACGGCAACCTGAATCAGATCATGAGAAAAGTATTGCAAGCAAATGACTTGTTATTAACCCAGGGCGCAGGTAATGTTGGAGCAATCTCAGTCGAACTTGCACAAAATCACTTATATATAAAATAGTCATCTTGCGTGACTGAATTGAATTGACCAGATTGAAAAAAGTTTAAGGATATAAACGTGTCAAATGCTTCAAAATTCGGAAAAGTTGCCGTGTTGCTTGGTGGTAAATCTGCAGAGCGTGAGGTTTCTCTAGACAGTGGTACGGCGGTACTTGAGGCATTAGTGCGTTCAGGGGTTAATGCGGAAGCGTTTGACCCGCAGGAGCGTAGTGTCACAGAGCTGGTAAATTATGATCGTGCTTTTATTGTATTGCATGGACGTGGCGGGGAAGACGGCCAAATTCAGGGCGCACTGGAATGGTTAAACGTGCCGTATACCGGTACCGGTGTACAAGGTTCTGCGATCGGCATGGACAAGGTCAAGACCAAGCAGGTCTGGCAGGGTTCGGAATTGCCGACAGCACCGTATCGCATTGTCACCAAAGATTCTGATGCGACCGAGATTGTTAATGCTTTAGGCTTGCCTTTGATTATCAAGCCGGTGCATGAAGGTTCCAGTATCGGTATGAGCAAGGTCGAAAAAATTGAAGATTTTGCTGAAGCAATTGCCAAGGCAACTGAACATGATGCCGTGGTGATGGCAGAAAAATGGATTACTGGCCGTGAATACACCATTGTGGTTTTAAATGGTCAGGCGCTACCCGTAATTCGTCTTGAACCGCCTCAAGATGTCGCCTTTTATGATTATGAAGCGAAATATCAGCGTAATGATGTGCAATATGGCATTCCATGTGGTTTAACTGAAGCTGAAGAGCAGCAGTTAAAAGCCTTAAGTTTGCGCGCATTCCAGGCAGTCGGTGCCAGCGGTTGGGGTAGGATCGATGCTATGCAGGATGAACAGGGCAACTTCTGGTTGCTTGAAGTGAATACCGTACCGGGCATGACCAGTCATTCTCTGGTGCCAAAAGCGGCAGCTGCAGTCGGTTACAGTTTTGATGAGCTGTGTGTCGCAATTCTGGAACAGACCTTGACTGGTTCGGCACACTAAATATGGCTCAACTTCCTGTTTCCATGCGCCGTAAACGTGCTGCGATTACTTCAATTCACGATAAGCCGCCAACACGCAAAGAAAAGCTGACCAATTTTGGTGGCTGGTTATTGTTGTGTATCGCGCTGCTGGTGCTGGCCTTTGGAATATTGGGCTTATATAAAGTCATGACCAATAGTGACGTGGCAGAGCTGGGCGTGGTAGGTACGCGCTCGGCTGCTGAACAGCGTCAGGTCATGCAATATGTGTCACCGATTGTGACCGAAAACTATTTTACTTCGGATCTGGAAGCGATCCGCGATCGTACCCTGGAATTGTCCTGGGTAGATCGGGTTGTGGTTTCCCGAGCCTGGCCAAATGGCATTCGGGTGCGGGTGATGCCGCATCATGCGATTGCGCGTTGGGGAACGGGACGTTTATTGAGTGACAGTGGTGTGATTTTCACGGAAGTCACACCCAAGAATTATCAGGCATTACCGTTACTACATGGGCCGGCGAGCCATGCAGAAACCATGATGCGTCGTTATAATGAAATTAATCAGTTATTTTTACCACAAGGCATTCGTCTAAAAGAATTATACCTCACCGAGCGAATGACCTGGTTTATGCAGTTTGATTCGGGTTTAAGAATAATTGTGGATAAAGATCAGACCATGAGCAAATTACAGCGCCTGAGTCATCTGTCTCAGAGCGATTTAAAGCCGGTCTGGTCTAAAATTTCGGCCATCGATCTGCGTTATCGCAATGGATTGTCGATACAGTGGAAAAATTCAATTCCGCCTAAAATTGTAAATGGACATTTTATTGTAACCATTGATGACACGGGCGTTGAGAATAAGGTAACAGTAAAGCCATAATGACCGGCTTTAAAAAATAGAGGCATTTAAAGCCATAAATCTAACAAACACGTAATGGTAGTAGTGAATAATGAGTGAAGCTGTTCCCTCGGTTGTGGCGATTGACATTGGGACACACAAAGTTTCAGTTTTGATTGGCAAGGTACACGCGCCAGACAATATCCAAGTGATTGGTATGGCCACCGCTCGTAACCGAGGCATGAGTAAAGGGAAAATTGTCAGTCTCGATAAAGTTATTACTGCAATTAAAAATGCCGTTCAAGAAGCAGAAGATATGGCGGAATGTCGTGTACATTCTGCTTGGGTCTCTATTCCAAGTGCCGAATTAAAAAGCTTTTATGCTTCAGGTCGTACCTCGATCGACAATAGCGAGCATGCGATTACCACCAGTGAAGTGGTGCGTGCACTGGAATTGGCCAAAGCCAGTCATTTGACTTCAGATCATTATCTGGTCAGTGCTGTGCCTCTGGGTTTTGAACTGGATGATTCACCGGAATGGGTGCTAAACCCGATTCGGATGTCGGCACATAGCATGACCGGGCATTATCATCTGATGATGCTGCCAATCAGTACCATGCAGAATATTGACCGTGCCCTGAAGGGGGCCAATATCGGCGTAGAAAAAATGGTGGTGTCGAGTCTGGCCACCGCTGAAGCCAGCCTGCTCAAAGACGAAAAAGAATATGGCGTGTGTCTAGTGGATATCGGTGCTGGCACGACCAATGTGGCGGTGTATGTGGATGGTCGTTTGGCCTTAACCCATACCTTCCAGCGTGGCGGTGAACATGTGACCCGTGATATTGCAGCAGTATTGCAAACCACGACCGAAGAAGCTGAACGTCTGAAATTGCTGTATGGCTGTGTCGACCTGAAAGTGGTCAAGCCGGACCATATGATTCAGTTCCAAGGAATTGACGGGCCACAAACCATCAGCCGGATCGAGCTGACTGAAATTATCATGGCACGGTATGAAGAAATTCTGGGTCTGGTACGTGATGAGTTAGTGAAAAATGGTGCCATCCAGGGCTTGTATCATGGTGTGGTATTAACCGGTGATGCTAGTCATATCGAAGGAATGGTGAGCTTTGTTCGCCGTACCATGGGAGTTTCGGCGCATTTAGGTAATCCGCCGACTCAGGTGTATGCAGATGAACAACATCAGGCTGCTTTACGTCGCTCGCAATATAGTACGGTGGCTGGCTTGCTGATGTTTAGTCAGAGTGATACCCAAGACACGATTGTGGAACAGGATGATGTAGAACGGTTGTCATTGGCTAAGCGGGTCAAAAGAGCCTTGTTTGGCTTTAATGACACCTTGAAATCAATCTTTTAAGTCGATTTTTATTGTGAATATTGTTGGGAAGATGTAGTTAATCGGGCTTGTACTTGACAAGTGAACGCATGAGCAGCATTCTTAAAAACAATTTTATTAAGATTAAGGCAGTATACGGGCTTAGTGACTGCCAATTATGAATTAGGAATTTTATAGGTCATGGCCTCATTTGAATTTTTCGAAGACGATCATAGCGATAGCAATGGTCAAGCCCGTTTCACTGTGTTTGGTGTAGGTGGTGCGGGTGGTAATGCTGTACAACATATGTTGCAGTCCGATATCCAGGGCGTAAAGTTTGTTTGTGCCAATACGGACAAGCAGGCATTGGATCGCATGGAAGCCGAATTTAAAATTCAGCTGGGCGAGCAAAGTACCCGTGGTCTGGGTGCAGGTGCAAATCCGCAAGTCGGCCAGACCGCAGCAGAAGAAAGCCGTGAACTGATCCGCCAGCAGCTTGAAGGGACCGATATGGTCTTTGTTACTGCAGGTATGGGTGGTGGTACCGGTACCGGTGCAGCGCCAGTCGTGGCTGAAATTGCGAAAGAGATGGGTATCCTGACCGTTGGTGTCGTGACCACGCCATTTAACTTTGAAGGCAAACGCCGTTTACAGTCTGCTGAAAAAGGCATCGAAGCCCTTGAGCAGCATGTAGACTCATTAATCATCATTCCAAACCAGCGTTTATTGAAAGTCTTCCGTGATATTTCAATGAAAGATGCATATAAAAAAGCGGATGATGTTCTACTGAATGCAGTACGCAGTATTTTTGATTTAGTCGTCCGTCCTGGCCATATCAACCTTGACTTTGCTGACTTGAAAACAGCCATGAGCACCCGTGGTTATGCCATGATGGGTGTGGGTCTGGGGCGTGGTGAGAATCGTGCACGTCAGGCTGCTGAGCAGGCAATCCGTAGTCCATTACTCGACAACGTAACTATCATGAATGCCAAAGGTATTCTGATTAACGTGACCGGTGGCGATGATGTGACTTTCGGTGAAATTGAAGAAATTACTGATGTCGTGAACCAGATTGTCGATTTAGATGAGGGTCAGGTGTTCTACGGTACCGTTTTTGATCCGGATGCGCGTGATGAAATCAGCGTGACTGTGATTGCAACAGGTTTAACCCGTCATGCAGCGGATTCAGTTGAACCGACCAAACGTACTAATGTACAGGCAACTCGTCCAGCAGCAGTTGCACAGGCTGTGGTGGAAGATGATGATGTACCGGCAATTCAGCGTCAGCAGCATGAAACAGGGGCAGCAGCGAATCCAGCGGCGGCTTCGGTTTCTAGCCCGCGCCCAACGCCAATGAGCATTCAGGATTATCTTAAGAATCAACAGCGTAAATAACATGTAACATCATGTGTTTAGATGGATTAGACAGGAAAGGTGGCTTTTAAGCCACCTTTTTGTTTTTTATCAATGGCCAAATATGCTAACGTATAGCGGTTTTATAGATGAACAGATGATAAAAGCATGTTGAAACAACGTACCCTGAAACGTGTCGTGAAAGCGAGCGGAATCGGTCTTCACAGTGGGCAGAAAGTCATGATTAACTTTGTGCCGCACCATGCCGATGGGGGAATTGTGTTTCGTCGTATAGACCTGAACCCACCAGTGGACATTCCAGCTGATGCCATGCTGATTCAGGAAGCCTTTATGTGCTCGAACCTCGTTCAGGAAAATGCCAAAGTAGGCACCATTGAACATGTCATGAGTGCGATCGCTGGTCTGGGCATTGATAACCTAATTATTGAAGTATCGGCTTCTGAAGTCCCGATTATGGACGGCAGTGCAGGTCCGTTTATTTACCTGTTGATGCAGGGCGGTTTGCAAGAGCTGGATGCTGCTAAAAAATTCGTCAAGATTATTAAACCGGTTGAAGCACTGATTGATGACAAACGTGCCATTTTTAGCCCACATGAGGGCTTTCAGCTGAACTTCACCATTGATTTTGATCATCCTGCCTTTAAAAAAGAACATCAGTCTGCCAGTATCGATTTTTCTACTGAAACCTTCGTTTATGAAGTCAGTGAAGCACGTACCTTTGGTTTTATGAAAGATCTGGATTATCTCAAAGCCAATAACCTGGCGCTGGGTGCCAGTCTGGAAAATGCCATTGGTGTGGATGAAACTGGGGTCGTTAATGAAGAAGGTTTACGTTTCTCGGACGAATTTGTACGTCATAAAATTCTGGATGCCGTGGGTGATTTATACCTGCTCGGACATCAGATTATTGCCAAATTTGATGGTTACAAATCTGGACATGCCTTGAATAATCAACTTTTACGCAATGTGAAAAGTGATCCAAGCTGCTATGAAATTGTAACATTTGATGACGAAGCTAATTGTCCAATCATGTATGTGAATGTGACATAAGTCATTGTGTTTGTGTCTTTATGTTTTTGTTATTGCTTTAATACTGTGACACACATCACATAATGTTTGCTTTTTAATTTATTACATTTGATTGCGATGTTACTTTTTATTGCTTGCCAAACGTAGTAAAGCTTGGCTAAGCTTAGGGTCGCTTATAAAGTCAGCAGCACTACGAAGTAATTCCTGTGTTTCTGCATTTAAGGCTCTTTCAGGTGTTGCTGAAACAGGTGGCGTTTGCGAAGGATTCCGCAGGCAAACTTGAAGTTTAGTGAGATCTGTTAATTCATTTATTTGAGAGAGTTGTGAAATGTATTGCTTTTGAAGATAGGCCAATTGACTGATCATGGCCTGATTTTCACCAGTAATCGTTAACACACCATTTTGATAGCAGACAACTTGCCAGCGTTCCGGTTGGGGCAATAGCGGTTGTACGAGTTTCGTAAGTTTCTGCCAGCCAGCGACTTGTGATGAGAGAAACGAAAAGTTTCCTGTTTTTATCTGTTTTCTTGTTTGTTGAAAAACGTTGACAGGTTCCGACATACATAATTCCTACATATTTATGTCTTAATCTTATGCGCTTCTTTTAGTGGATATCAAGGATAGAGATCTTCAAGGAACTCGATTAAAGCAGTTTAGAGAGGTTTTTTATGCATATGCGACGTATTTTGTTGGCATTTTCTTTATCAGTTTCAGCGGCTTCGGTTGCGTTCGCAGATTTAGTCAATCTAAATCAAGAAAATGGTTCAACAGATCGTATCGAGCAATTGACGCGTACTCTGGCACAGGGTGCATATACTCATCCAGATGATATCGATATTCCAGCACAGACTAAATTGAATGTTCAGCTGCGTGAGAAACCGGTTGAACTAAACAATCGAACGCTTGCTCAGAAGTATGCCAATACTTCATCAAACAAAGCGGCAGCTAACAGTGCTTATTCTTGGCTAATTTCTCATCCTTTACCTAATTCTCGCGTAAGTTCAAATTACGGTGGCCGTACCATGGGTGGTCGTGCTGAAAATCATTCAGGCCTCGATCTTGCAGCGCCAAGTGGTACACCAATCTATGCAACAGGTCCAGGGATTGTCACCAAATCAGGTTGGGGTACAGGTTATGGTCAATACGTTGAAATCAATCATGGCAATGGCTATTTAACGCGCTATGCTCATGCTTCACGTCTTGTTGCACGTGTGGGAGAGCAGGTGCAAGCGGGTGACCATATTGCCAATGTTGGTTGTACTGGTCGCTGTACCGGCCCACACTTGCATTATGAAGTAGTAAAAGACGGTCAACGTAAAAACCCATCTACTTATTTGGCTATGTTACCTTAAGTATAGACCTGAATAACAAGATGCATCTCTATACATAAAAAATCTCCGATAAGCATTTTAAAGCGTTTAAGCTGAAGGCTCTTCAAGTCAACTTGAAGGGCTTTTTGTTTTATTGCTTTTAGATATCATATTATCATCAACTATTATAATGATTGTATAATAAATCGCCTTTATTGACTATTTTTTGTTATGTTGTGTAATTATACGTCACCCATCATTTAGTTCCTAAATAGTACTGCTAAATCGCATTCAGCTGAGGCCATACCTGCTGAGGTCTCAAATATGGTACATATAAGAGATTAGATTAGGCCTTTAGGAACTGTAGATTATGGCGTTTTATGGCGATACAGACGCGCAAGAAACCCAAGAATGGCAAGATGCATTTGACTCTGTTTTGCAGCACATGGGCACTGAGCGTGCAGCATTTTTGTTAGAAAAACTTTATCAACGCGCAATTGCAAAGCATGTTCCTATTCAGCGTTTAAATACTCCCTACTTAAATACGATTTCTGTTGAAGAACAGCCTGCAATGCCAGGCGACCAGGACATGGAGCGCCGTATTCGCGCGCTGATCCGCTGGAATGCCTTGGCAATGGTATTACGCGCGAATAAAACCGGTGATGATCTCGGTGGTCACTTGGCGAGTTTTGCTTCTTCTGCAACCCTTTATGATGTGGGCTTTAACCACTTCTTCCGTGCCAACAGCGATAGCTTCGGCGGCGACATGATCTATTACCAGGGTCACTGTGCACCGGGTATTTACGCGCGTTCATTTTTAGAAGGCCGTCTGACTGAAGAGCATCTGAATAATTTCCGTCGTGAAGTGGGTGGTAAAGGTTTGCCATCTTATCCGCATCCTTATTTGATGCCGGACTACTGGCAGTTCCCGACCGTATCGATGGGTCTGGGTCCAATCATGTCAATTTATCAGGCACATATCCAAAAGTACCTGATGAACCGTGGCCTGATTAAAGAAGAAGATCGTAAGGTTTGGGCTTATCTGGGTGATGGTGAGATGGACGAGCCGGAAAGCTTGGGTGCAATTTCTCTGGCAGGTCGCGAAAAGCTCGACAACCTGATTTGGGTAGTGAACTGTAACTTGCAACGTCTGGATGGTCCGGTACGTGGTAATGGCAAGATCATTCAGGAACTTGAGTCATTATTCCGCGGCGCAGGCTGGCGTGTGATTAAAGTTGTGTGGGGCCGTCATTGGGATCCACTACTGGATAAAGATAAATCCGGTGCACTGAAAGCAGTGATGGAAGAAGCAGTCGATGGCGATTTCCAGCGTTACCAGGTAAAAGGTGGTGCTTACGCGCGTGAAAAGTTCTTCGGCAAATATCCAGAAGCAGCTGAGTTGGTTAAAGACTTAAGCGACGAAGATATTGATAATCTGAACCGCGGTGGTCACGACCCGTACAAAGTCTTTGCTGCTTATGCCGAAGCATGTACGGCCAAAGGTCAGCCGACCGTGATTCTGGCAAAAACCGTGAAAGGTTATGGTTTGTCGGAAGAAATCGAAGCAGTCAACAAAACTCACCAAATCAAGAAGATGCAAATCAATTCTTTGAAATACGTGCGTGACCGTTTCCACCTTCCTTTCACTGATGAACAGCTTGAAGAAGTACCGTTCTACCGTCCAAGCGAAAATTCCCCTGAATTGAAATATATGAAGGCGCGTCGTGAGGCGCTAGGTGGCTACCTGCCTGCACGTCGTAAGGAAAGCGAACAGCTGGCGATTCCTGGACTTTCAGTATTTGATTCGGTCTTGGCCGGTTCAAATGGTAAAGAACAATCCACCACAATGGTGATGGTGCGTTTAATCTCTGCACTTCTTAAAGAGAAAGCGATTAAAGACCGCGTTGTTCCAATTGTTCCAGATGAAGCCCGTACTTTCGGTCTGGAAGGGATGTTCCGTCAGCTCGGTATTTATGCCGCGCATGGCCAGAAATATACTCCGGAAGACCAAGAACAGCTGATGCATTACCGTGAAGCCAAAGACGGTCACATGTTGCAGGAAGGGATTAACGAAGCCGGTGCGATGAGTGCATGGGCAGCATTGGCGACCAGTTATTCAACCAATAACCTGCCAATGATTCCGATGTACATGTACTACTCGATGTTTGGTTTCCAGCGTATTGGTGATATTGCATGGGCAGCAGGCGATGCACAGGCACAAGGCTTCTTGCTGGGTGCAACTGCGGGTCGTACTACACTGAACGGTGAAGGTTTACAGCATCAGGATGGTCATTCACACATCTTGGCTAATACCATTCCAAACTGTGTCTCTTATGACCCATGTTTCGGTTATGAATTGGCAGTGATCGTGCATGACGGTTTACAGCGTATGTATGTGAACCAGGAACGTGTGTTCTATTACCTGACCGTGATGAACGAAAACTACGAGCATCCGGAAATGCCAAAAGGTGTTGAAGAAGGCATTAAGCGTGGTATGTACTTACTGGAAGAAGATGAAAAAGCCACTGTTCAGTTACTGGGCTCAGGTGTAATCCTGCGTGAAGTGATCAAGGCGGCGAAGATTCTGCGTGAAGAATATCAAATTCATTCAAATGTCTACAGCGTGACCAGCTTCAATGAACTGGCACGTGACGGTATGGCATGTGAAGAATACAACCGCTTGCATCCGCTGGCTGAAGACGTAAAAGAAGCATGGGTATCGAAACAGCTTCGCGGTACTGAAGGTATCGTCGTGTCTGCAACCGATCATATGCGTGCTTATAGCGAACAGATTCGTGCTTATCTTCCAGATGGCCGTCCATTCGTAGCATTGGGTACTGACGGTTATGGCCGTTCAGATACACGTGCCAACTTGCGTAGTTACTTCGGTGTTGATGCTGCCCATATTGTGGTTGCAACCCTGAAAAAACTGGCAGATGAAGGTGAAGTTGATGCGCGCCTGGTAAAAGATGCGATCTCGACTTTTGAGCTTGATACAGATCGTCCAGTGGCTTGGGCACCGCAAGAAACCCCATCTGTACATGCTGTTGCTGACTACAAAGAGGAGAACTAAGCATGCAAATTACGACTCCTGATATTGGTGTAGATAAGGCAACAGTGGCCGAAATTCTGGTCAAAGTGGGTGATACGATCGCGATCGATGACAGCATTGTATTGCTTGAATCTGATAAAGCCTCTGTTGAAGTGCCTAGCACTTCAGCAGGCGTGGTAAAAAGCATTCTGGTGAGTCAGGGTGATGAAGTGGCTGAAGGCGCGGTACTGATTGAGCTACAAGCTGAAGACGGCAGCGCTGATGTGGTCGAGCCACAGCAAGCAGATGCCTCACAAAAAACTTCAGAAAATACTCCGACTTCATTGCCGGATCAGGAAATCATGCAGGAACTGGCTTCACATCAGCCTAAAGCTTCTGCTGCTCCTGAGGCTCAAGCGAGCTCACAGGTGGTTGATGTACAAATCCCCGATATTGGTGTAGAAAAAGCTACTGTAGGGGAAATCCTGGTCGCTGTCGGTGATGAAATCGAGGTAAATCAAAGTATCGTAGTGGTGGAATCAGACAAGGCGACTGTTGAAGTGCCAAGTACGGTTTCAGGCACGGTAGAGTCCATCGAGATTAAAGAAGGGGACACGATCAAAGAAGGTGTGGTCATTCTGAAAGTGAAAACGGCTGTTTCGGCAGCACAAGTACAGACAGAAGCACCTCAAGCACCAGTTGCTCAAGCGGCAACCCAAGAGAAAGCAGTTGAAGCGCCACAAACGCCAGCAGCACCTGCAGGTGATGTTGAAGTGAAGGTGCCTGATCTAGGTGTAGACAAGGCGGCTGTGGCTGAAATTCTGGTTCAGGTCGGTGATACGGTTGAAAAAGACCAGAGCATCATCGTGGTGGAATCAGATAAAGCGACTGTTGAAGTGCCAAGCACTACAGCCGGCGTGATTAAAGCCATTCATGTGGAACTGGGTCAAAATGTCTCTCAAGGCATTGCACTGGTGACAATTGAAGCTGAAGCTGAAGCGCAAGCAGCTGCTGCACCTGTCGTAGCCAAAGCAGAAGCACCGAAAGCAGCAGAAGCACCAAAAGCAGCCCCGGCACCTGCTGCATCTTCTACTCAAACAGTCACGACGTCGGATAATGCTGACAAGCTGACCAAAGAGCAGAATGCCGCTAATTCTAAAGTTTATGCCGGTCCTGCGGTGCGTAAACT
The DNA here is from genome assembly GCF_024129115.1 of Acinetobacter lwoffii. Lineage (GTDB taxonomy): Bacteria > Pseudomonadota > Gammaproteobacteria > Pseudomonadales > Moraxellaceae > Acinetobacter > Acinetobacter lwoffii_T. Next base: position 108,451 of record NZ_JAMXXO010000003.1, on the reverse strand, counting down.
GGCCCGTGAACTGGGCGTCGTGTTGGCAGACGTCAAAGCATCTGGCCCACATGCGCGCGTCATGAAAGAAGACCTGAAAGCCTATGTCAAAACGCGTCTTACTACGCCACAGGCGGCTCCTGTAGCCGCTGCTGCTCAAGTCGCAGGTCTGCCAAAACTGCCAGACTTTAGCGCTTTTGGTGGTGTGGAAGAGAAAGCCTTGACGCGCTTGCAACAAGTGTCTATTCCACAGTTGTCGCTGAATAATTTCATTCCGCAAGTGACCCAGTTTGATGCAGCGGATATTACTGAACTGGAAGCATGGCGTAATGAACTGAAAGGCAACTTCAAAAAAGAAGGCTTGAGCCTGACCATTATGGCATTCATCATCAAAGCAGTTGCGCACTTGTTAAAAGAAGAGCGTGAGTTTGCTGGTCACTTGGCCGATGATGGCAAGTCAGTCTTGCTACGTAACGAGATCCATATGGGTATCGCGGTCGCAACGCCAGATGGTTTGACTGTGCCTGTACTGCGTCATCCAGAACAGAAGTCAATTAAACAGATTGCTACTGAGCTAGGAACCTTGGGTCAAAAAGCGCGTGACAAGAAATTGTCGCCGAAAGATCTGCAAGGTGCCAACTTCACGATCACTAGCCTGGGTTCAATTGGCGGTACGGCATTTACGCCATTGGTGAACTGGCCGCAAGTGGCAATTCTGGGTATTTCACCTGCAACCATGCAGCCGGTCTGGAATGGTGAAGGCTTTGATCCACGCTTGATGCTGCCGCTTTCATTGTCCTACGATCATCGTGTGATCAATGGTGCAGATGCTGCTCGTTTCACCAACAAGCTGACCAAGCTGCTCAAAGATATCCGTACGCTGTTAATCTAAATTAAATTCGATTCACTTTCTTTTCTCTTGCGCTTCATTGAAAAATATTTCAATTGAAGCTCAGGAAGAAATATAAAGAGGGTGTAAAGAGAAAACCCTGCTTCGGCAGGGTTTTTTGCTGCTGCATTGAAAAATAATCTATTTGATTCTATACTTGGCGCACTTCATTGGGGAGTAGCCGCCTTTTGCGCAAAGCAGAAGGGTGATGGTCAACATATTTGCTCAACCGAGCATGGTCATCATAGCAAAGAACCAAGTCAGCTTTTCCAAGCTTTCTTTTGTTGGCAAGACCTTTGATTTACCACTCTGCAGATTTTGGCTAGCAGGAGCGGTGAGTCATTGGTATTGGATGCTAGCCAGAGAAAAACCTCATGTATGAATTCCTACTGTCGACTGCAATCGTAGCACTGGCTGAAATGGGTGATAAGACCCAACTGCTGGCATTGCTGCTTGCCGCACGTTTTCGCAAACCTGTTCCTATTTTAGTTGCCATTTTATTGGCGACGCTGATTAACCACGGCCTTTCTGCAGTATTGGGACAATGGGTGACCACGGTGATCGGGCCGGAGGTGCTACTGTGGATCGTCTCGATTGGCTTTATCGCAATGGCTGTCTGGATGCTGATTCCGGATGAACTCGGGGATGAAAATGCCAGTATCAATAAATGGCAAAAATTCGGGGTATTTGGTGCGACCTTTATTCTGTTCTTTCTGGCAGAAATTGGTGACAAAACTCAGATTGCTACGGTCGCATTAGCAGCACGTTTCGATAGCGTATTCTGGGTGATGCTTGGGACCACTTTGGGCATGATGCTGGCCAATGCACCTGCAGTATTTTTGGGAGATAAGCTGGCGAATAGACTCCCGATCAGCCTGATTCATAAAATTGGAGCGACGATTTTCCTGGTGATTGGTGTCGCAACACTGACTCAACATTATTTCTTTTAAATCATAAAATAATAAATTACATGAATCCTGAGCTAAAAACTCAGGATTTTTTATGGTTAAAATTCTCTCAAAACCTTGGTAAATAGTGTGATATGGCTAGTTTTATTGATTGTAAGTTTGATTAATTCCTTATATTTTATACGGGTATAAAAACGTTATTTTTATTATAAATTGGGGAATTTACATGGCTTTTGAACGCACCACATCGCAGGTCCTGTTTGATAACGGGACACATAAGTGCATCAGTTTTACCAGTCTGGTTAAAGGTGAAGGCGTTCAGGCAAACCAGTTTCTGATCATTGATCATGAGCGCGCAGCGGTACTTGATCCGGGTGGTGATTTAACCTATGTGCCGCTGACTATGGAGCTGAATAAATATACCCGTTTGACCAATCTGGATTATGTCATGGCCTCGCACCAGGATCCGGATATCATCACCTCGATGCCGCGCTGGCTGGTCTATACGGAGGCCAAAGTGGTGGCATCCAAGCTGTGGGCGCGCTTCTTGCCGCACTTAAACTCGGCCTTTATGAGTGACCGGATGAAAGGTAACTGGTTAGATCGATTGGTGGAGCTTCCGGATCATGGTCAAATCATCCCGTTGGGTCAATCACACATTGTGGCGGTGCCGGCGCATTTTCTGCATTCGGTGGGGAATTTCCAGTTTTATGATCCGATTGCCAAAATCCTGTTTTCAGGTGATATGGGTGCGTCCATGGTTGAAGATGCCGCCAAGCCACTAGAAAACTTTGCCGCGCATATCCCAAAAATGAAAAGCTTCCATCAACGCTATATGTGCAATAACAAGGTGATTCGTCTTTGGGTGCAAATGGTACGCAGCATGGAGATCGAGATGATCGTGCCGCAGCATGGCACACCATTTATAGGCAAAGAGCAGATTAATCAGTTTCTGGACTGGATTGAAACATTGGAATGCGGCACTGACCTGATGGATGAAACGGTTTTTACCTGTCCTGAATAGTTCACACAAAAAATAATTTTTTTCTTGTGTGGAAAAACAACATTTTTTATATTTCTTCTCCAAAAAACTTTTTTTTGATGACGAGAACTTATAAGAAATGTTGTCTCAAGTTCCAAAACCGGATGCGTGTTTAAGCTGCGGGGCGTGCTGCGCCTATTTCAGGGTTTCGTTCTATTGGGCTGAAGGTATTCATATGCCTGAGCACTATACCGAACCTGTGACAGCAGTCTATTCATGTATGGCTGGAACCAATCAAAAAAATCCACGCTGTATCGCACTTGATGGTACCATCGGCCAGCAGGTGAGCTGCGGCATGTATGAGCAGCGCAGTTCATCCTGCAAAGAAGTGCAGATTGCCGATGAGCAATGCAATAAGGCACGTGTAGCACACAATATGTTGCCCTTTGTCCAGATTGAAACTGATAAAGCCGACAATGATGACAGTTTTGAATATGTCAGCTAAATCCACCCAAAGCAGAGCTTAGGCTCTGCTTTTCACTCCATTAAAATGATCGGGGTATATTTAAAATAGGGAACTTCATTATCAGAGGTATTATTGATACTGTTTTAGTACCCACATAGATCTGCGTGTACAAAGCTTGAATAAAAAAATAATTTTGCAATTGCAATGAAATTTAAGCCGATATTTGTTTATAATAGTGCACGGAAATTACCAGTGAGACTGTTATGTTGACCATCGTTCAAGACGCGTTAACCTTCGATGATGTCCTATTACTCCCTGCCTATTCTACTGTTCTTCCAAAAGATGTCTCCCTAAAGACACGTTTAACTCGTGGCATTAACCTGAATATTCCTCTTGTGTCTGCAGCAATGGATACGGTGACTGAGTCCCGTATGGCAATTGCAATGGCGCAAAATGGTGGTATCGGTATTTTGCACAAGAACATGGATATCGCGGTTCAGGCTGCAGAAGTGCGCCGTGTGAAAAAATTCGAAGCGGGTATGGTCAAAGACCCGATTACAGTCACTCCTGAAACCACAGTACGTGAACTGATTGCGTTGACTCAAGCCAACAATATCAGTGGTGTACCCGTTGTGAAAGATGGCAAAGTGGTGGGTATCGTGACCGGTCGTGATACACGCTTTGAAACCAATCTTGAGCAGCCAGTCAGCAATATCATGACTGGTCAGGATCGTCTGGTGACAGTTCGTGAAGGCGAATCGAAAGAAAATATCCAAGCTTTATTGCAACAGCACCGTATTGAAAAAGTATTGGTGGTCAACGATCAGCAAGAGCTGAAAGGCTTAATTACGGTAACCGATTTCCGTAAAGCTGAATTGTATCCAAACAGCTGTAAAGATGATCTAGGTCGTCTGCGTGTTGGTGCTGCGGTTGGTACTGGTGCAGAAACGCCAAGCCGCGTAGAAGCCTTGGTTGATGCAGGTGTGGACGTGATTGTAGTTGATACTGCACATGGCCATTCTGCGGGTGTAATCGAACGCGTACGTTGGGTGAAAGCTAACTATCCACAAGTTCAGGTGATTGGCGGTAACATCGCAACAGGTGATGCTGCGCTGGCGTTACTTGATGCGGGTGCGGATGCCGTTAAAGTTGGTATTGGTCCTGGCTCAATCTGTACCACACGTATTGTGGCGGGTATTGGTATGCCACAAATCTCTGCAATTGATTCTGTTGCCAATGCACTGAAAGATCAGATTCCTTTAATCGCAGATGGCGGTATCCGTTTCTCTGGCGATATGGCTAAAGCGATTGGTGCGGGCGCAAGCACGATTATGGTTGGTTCATTGATGGCTGGTACTGAAGAAGCACCAGGCGAAGTTGAATTCTTCCAGGGCCGTTACTACAAAGCCTATCGTGGTATGGGTTCATTGGGCGCGATGGCGGGTGCAACAGGTTCTGCTGACCGTTACTTCCAGGACTCTAAGGCCGGTGCTGAGAAACTGGTTCCTGAAGGTATTGAAGGTCGTGTACCGTACAAAGGCCCAATGGGCAATATCGTACATCAGATGATGGGCGGCCTACGTTCTTCAATGGGTTATACCGGTTCTGCGACGATTGAAGACCTGCGTCAGAATGCCAAGTTTGTGAAAATCACTTCTGCCGGTATGTCTGAGTCGCATGTACATGATGTGACCATTACCAAAGAAGCACCAAACTATCGCGTGGGTTAATTTCCTGTGATTTAAAATTTTAAAAAGCCGTCATGCAAATGACGGCTTTTTTATTTTGGTGTAAAGTGTGACTCAAGGAAAAAAATGGGTGATATCAATCATCCGCTAAGAAGTGAGATAAAGATGAGTTATTTTGGTACGGATGGTATTCGTGGAAAGTTTGGCGAATTGCCGATTACCCCTGAGTTTGCCCTGAAGCTGGGATTTGCAGCCGGTAAAGTTTTAAAACGCCATAGTAAAAAATCCAAACCATTGGTGGTTCTGGGTAAAGATACCCGTTTGTCGGGCTATATCCTGGAAGCTGCCTTGCAGGCAGGTTTAAATGCCGCCGGCGTTTATGTTCATCTTTTAGGTCCACTACCGACACCGGCGATTGCTCACTTGACCCGTGCCTTGCATGCCAGCTTGGGTATTGTCATTTCCGCTTCGCATAACCCGTATTTTGATAACGGCATTAAGTTCTTCTCTGCAGAAGGCAAAAAACTGCCAGATGCTTTACAAGACGAAATTAATCAGGAGCTTGAAAAAGATTTTGTGATTGAAGACACGGCGAATCTGGGTAAAAGTATCCGGGTTAAAGATGCTAATGGTCGCTATATTGAATTCTGTAAATCGACGTTCCCGTATCATCTGGATCTGAATGAACTTACCATTGTGGTGGATTGTGCCAATGGTGCAGCCTATAACGTGGGACCTGCGGTGTTCCGTGAACTGGGCGCACGTGTGATTGCCATTCACAATGAGCCAAGCGGTTTGAATATTAATGAGGGCTGTGGTTCAACCCATCCGGAAAGCTTGCAACAAGCCGTGATTCAACATCAAGCGGATTTGGGTATTGCCTTTGATGGGGATGCTGACCGTGTGGTTCTCGTAGATAAAGCCGGTAATCTGATTGATGGCGACCATATTCTTTATATTCTTGCGACTCAAAGCTCGAAAAAACCGGCAGGTATCGTCGGTACCTTAATGAGCAATATGGCGCTGGAACTGGCGCTGGAAAAAGCTCAAGTGCCGTTATTACGTGCCAAAGTCGGCGACCGTTATGTATTACAAGGTCTGGAAGAAAATGGCTGGGTAATTGGCGGTGAGCCTTCTGGTCATATTCTGACTTTAGACAAGAGCACCACAGGCGATGCCATTATTGCAGCCCTGCAGGTTTTAACCGTGATGGTTGAACAGAAAAAAGCCCTGCATGAACTTGTGGCTGACTTTAAACTGTTGCCAAATGTCCTGGTCAATGTACGTTTAAATGCCATGTTTGATCCTTATTCAGTGCCTGAACTGGCAGCTGAATTTGAAAAAGCCGAACAGCAGCTTAAAGGTCGTGGCCGTTTATTGATTCGTAAATCCGGCACAGAACCTGTCATTCGTGTGATGGTCGAAGGTGATGATCTGGTCGAAGTTACCACACTTGCAAACAGCCTGGCAGATGCTGTGCGTGCCAATGCAGCTTAACGGGAACATAGATAATGAGTGATCTGATCAAGGATCTAAGTGAACTACGCCTGAATTATGAAAAAGGCGAGTTACAGGAACAGCAAGTCAATCCGAATCCGCATATGCAGTTCTTGCAATGGTTTAACCATGCACTGGAAGCAAAATTGCACGAGCCCTATGCCATGTCGTTGGCAACAGCCAATGCACAAGGCCGTCCGCATGTGCGTACGGTATTGCTGCGTGGAGCGACTGACGCAGGGTATGATTTTTATACCAACTATGATAGTCAAAAAGGTTTAGATCTGGCTAAAAATCCTTATGCCGAACTGTTGTTCTACTGGCAGGATCAGGAACGTCAGATTCGTATTTCGGGTCGTGTAAAGAAAATATCGGAAGAAGAATCGACCGACTATTATCATAAACGTCCACGCGAAAGCCAGATTGCCGCGCATATCAGTACCCCGCAAAGTGGCATCGTGGCTAGTCGTGAGGAATTGCAGCAACGTTTTTGGGATTTGCATACCCAGGTTGCCAATCAGCAACAGCTGGACAAGCCGGTATTCTGGGGCGGTTATCGTCTCGAACCCGATTATTATGAATTCTGGCAGGGTCGTCCGAACCGTTTGCATGACCGTTTAAGTTATCGCAAAACCGATGCCGGCTGGACTTTAGAGCGCTTAATGCCATAACCATGCAAAAACTGGAAATCAAACAACGTCCATTGCTGACACGCCCTGAAAATTTACCGGGCGTCCCTGCATTTGTGGCCGAGATTCTGGCTCGTCGTGGGGTGGAATCCGAGCAGGAACTTGAGCTCAAGCTGAAGCATTTGCTGGCACCGACCATGAAAGGCTTGCCTGAAGCCATTCAATTGATGGATCAGGCGATTGATCATGGCCAGAAAATCGTGATTGTCGGCGATTATGATGCCGATGGCGCGACCAGTACTGCACTCATGGTGCTGGCACTGCGTGATATGGGCGCCAATGTTGAATATCTGGTACCAGACCGTTTTAAATATGGGTATGGATTGACGCCCGCAATTGCAGATCTGGCCTTTGTCAATTTCACGCCTGATTTACTGATTACCGTGGACAATGGCATTTCCAGCCATGACGGAGTAAAACAGGCGCAGGATCATGGCATGCAGGTGATCATTACTGATCACCATCTGACGACCAAGCCGACACCAAAAGCCGAAGCCGTGGTCAATCCCAATCAGCTCGGTTGCGACTTTCCAAGCAAAGCACTGGCTGGGGTCGGGGTGGCTTTTTATATACTGGCCAATCTGTCTACCCATCGCAAGAAACTTGAAAAATCCTCTACGGTAATTACCAATTATCTTGATCTGGTGGCACTCGGTACTTATGCCGATGTCGCGAGTCTGGACTATAACAACCGGATTCTGGTCGATGCAGGGTTGAAACGGATCCAGCAAGGGTTATGCCGAGCAGGAATCAGTGCGCTACTTGATATTGCAAAGCGTGATCCTGCTGGTCTGAAAGCTCAGGATTTGGGCTTTGTGCTAGGCCCGCGGATTAATGCAGCTGGACGCATGGAGACCATGGACATCGGCATCGAATGTCTGCTGGCTCCTGATCTGGCAACGGCCTATCCATTGGCTGAACAGCTGAATCAGCTCAATGTCGAGCGCCGTCAGGTGGAAGGCAAAATCAAGCAGGAAGCCTTGCTTGAGCTGGATAAAATTCAGTGGGATGCAACCCAATTGCCTGCTGCGCTGATCATGTTTGAACAGCATTGGCATCAGGGGGTAATTGGAATTGTGGCAGGGCGTTTGAAAGAGCAGTTTCATCGTCCGAGTATTGTCTTTGCCGCGGATCAGGATGGGATTCATATCAAAGGCTCGGCGCGTTCGATTGAAGGTATTCATATTCGTGATGCGATTGAACAGGTGGCGGAGCAATATCCCCATTTAGTCAGTCATTTTGGCGGACATGCAGCAGCAGCCGGTTTAACCCTGAAAAAAGAAAATTTCGCTGAGTTTAAGCAGGTTTTTGAAGCACTTGTTGGTGCGATGGACGAGGATTTATTCACTGCGACTTTATGGACAGATGGAGAGCTGCCAGCTTCTGCTTTTCACATTGAAACAGTCGATTTATTACAGAATTTAAGTCCATGGGGACAAAAATTTCCCCAGCCGATTTTTGACGGTGTGTTCAAAATTATGGACTATCGCTGGCTCAAAGACGTGCATCTGAAATTGCGCGTGGCTTTGGAGAATGGTCAGGTCGTGGATGCGATCGCCTTCAATGCAGCGGATAAATATGACTTTGACCCGATGAAAGATACGCGCTTGGTCTATGAGCTGGATAAAAATATCTTTAATGGCAATGTCAGCTTGCAGATGCGGATTATTCATTTAGAACAATAGGTCATAAAAAACCGCTCGAGTGAGCGGTTTTTTGCTTTTAATCGGAGAGATTAGAAGCGATATGCACCACGTACGCCAAAGGTATCAGCATTATCAGCAAAATTAATCGAACCTTCTAAGCTAACTTGTTGATTAAAGAATTTCTTGGCACGAATAGTAAAAACATCATTACCTTCTAGATCTGAGTCAGAGAATCCTAAGCCAACACTGAAAGTTTTATCGAGATATAAATCCGCACCTAGGTTATAAGCATCGATGTCACCAAAACTTGCACCACCTTCGAAGTTCATATCATATTGACCGACTTGTGTTACATATTTAGCACGTAAAGTTGGATCAATTTCATCGTCTGCATTGTCTTCAGAAATACCTACAAGACCAAGTGCTACTAATAAGCCAGGAACAGGTAAATAACCCGCTTCAGCAGCGTAACCAGTTATGTCACCAGCGTCATTATCAAAATGAGCAATATTACCACTTAAATAAAAGTCTGAATTTGGAACAAAATATTCAATACCAGCACCAATGCCAAACGTGTCTGAATCATCTTGATAGCTTAATACACCATTCACATTGCTGGCACGGTTTAAAAATGCAGCTTCATTCAAAGGCGAATTTTTGACTTGGACCGAGTTGAAGTAGTAAGTCCCATCGATAGCAAAACCTACATCTGAACCACCTTGGTCACGATCAATAAGATCAATAGAAGCCCCAACTTCAGTTTGGTAAGCGTGTGCAGTTCCCAGGCCAGCAAGAAGCGCTGTAGCAAGAGCAAGTTTCTTAAGCATTTAGATTTCTCTCTTTGTTATAAAAATATGACTGTTTGATGAACAGTTGTAACAAATTGTACAGCTTATATTCGCCCCGTCAATGTGCAAAAAATACCTAAATGCTTGTTAAGAGTGCAATAAAAAACCCATCCGAGGATGGGTTTTTTTATGAATAATTAATTTGTGGTTTTAGATTAGAAGCGGTATTTCGCTGCTACACCAAATTTATTGTAGTCATTGTTACCTGCTTCACCAAAGCCTACTCGACCTTCGAGGCTGACTTGCTGATTAATGAATTTACGAGCGCTTACACCGAATTCATTTTGATTTCTCAGATCATTGTCTTGGTAGTCGACACCAACACTGAAGGTTTTATCAATGAAGTAATCTGCTGCCAGATTGTATTCATCTAGATCACCAAATGCTGCACCTGCTTCCAGGTTGATGTCTTTACCGTTACTAAGTGTAGTTACATATTTAGCACGCAATGTTGGATCTACACCGTCATCACGATCGTTATCCCAACCTTTTACACCTGCGGCAATCAATAGACCTGGCGCTGGCAGATAACCAACTTCTGCACCGTAAGTCGTTAAGTCATTATCAACATTATTGTTGTCTTGCAGATCATGACCATTCACATTACCGCTTAAGTAGAAGTCAGAATTTGGAACGAAGTACTCTGCACCTACGCCATATTGATGCGCTTCATTATCGCCAATTTCATTATATTGATAATGAGCATTTACGTTGCTAGCACGATCAAGGAATGCTGCTTCTGCTAATGGTGCATTACGGGTTTGAACTGGATTGAAGTAATATGTACCATCAACGCCGAAAGAACCGCTAGTTCCACCGTTGTCAGGATCAACCACTCCTGCTGATGCACCAATTTCTGCTTGGTAAGCATGTGCTGCTGTACCAGTCATTGCTATTGCTGAAAGTAGTGCCGAAGCAATCGCTAATTTTTTCATGGTTACTACCCCTCAAATCGTGAGTTAAAAACATTACACTTTTTGTTACAACTTTCAGTCTAGAGCAATTCCAAAGATCGTCAATCAAAGGAAAGTTACAGTAATGTGAATAGCGTAATCTTGTGTAATTTTTGCTGAACAAGTGACTGAATAATAAAATTAAATTTATAATGTAGTGTTTTATTAAAAGTGTGTAGATATTGTGGAATCTATTGAATTCGCTGATTTTTTATACAGACCAATAAGAAATCCTAAATTATAAAATCAATTGCAAAATTATATTTCGGTCATAAAACGGGGCTAAAAAGCCGATAAAAATTTCGGATAAAAAGACGCAAAAGAGTCTATGAGATGTTGAAAATTGGATGAGGGAAATACAGGTCTAAATGCTCAAGATATTCGAGCTTTAGACTGAATGGATCGTTAAAATAGCGGAAATAGACTGTGCTATAATATCGGGCTAAGAATTTTGTGCCTAATTTTGATTGAGAGTAATTCACGTGGAAATTAATCCGTATCTAAACCAATTAAAAGACTTAAACGAACGTGGTCAAACACTACGGGGGTATCTTTGACTACGATCTGAAAAAAGAGCGTTTAGAAGAAGTCCTGCGTGAATTAGAAGATCCAACCATCTGGAATGACCAGAGTCGTGCCCAAGCGATGGCCAAAGAGAAAGGCGAGCTTGAAAATGTATTAAATGTGCTGGATCGCTTAAGTACCCAGCTTGAAGATGCACAGGCTTTGCTTGATCTGGCGGTTGAAGCGGATGATGAAAGCTTGCTAGAAGATGTACAGGCTGAACTGAGCACGGCTGAAGAAGAACTGGCCAAGCTTGAATTCCGCCGTATGTTCAATAATCCGATGGATCCAAATCCTTGCTATCTGGAAATTCAAGCTGGTTCAGGCGGTACAGAAGCACAGGACTGGGCGTCTATGTTGCTACGTATGTATCTACGCTGGATTGAACGTCATGGCTTTAAAGCAGAAGTGATGGAAGAATCTGATGGGGATGTTGCCGGGATTAAATCTGCGACGATTCGTGTGGAAGGTGAGTACGCCTATGGCTGGTTACGTACCGAATCTGGTGTACACCGTTTAGTGCGTAAGTCGCCCTTTGACTCGGGCAACCGTCGTCATACCTCGTTCTCTGCCGTGTTTGTGTCACCGGAAGTTGATGACAATATCGAAATTGAAATCAATCCGTCCGATGTTCGTACCGATACTTATCGTGCATCAGGGGCGGGTGGTCAGCATATTAACAAAACAGATTCTGCCGTGCGTTTAACCCATGCACCGACCGGAATTGTGGTGGCCTGTCAGAACCAGCGTTCACAACATGCCAACCGTGACCACGCCTGGAAGCAGTTACGTGCCAAACTTTATGAGCTCGAGATGAGCAAACGTAACGAAGCGGCACAAGCACTGGAAGATTCCAAGTCTGACATTGGGTGGGGTAGTCAGATCCGTTCTTATGTCCTGGATGATTCACGTATTAAGGATTTGCGTACAGGTGTGGAAAATTCCAATACTGGCGCAGTTCTGGACGGTGATCTGGACAAATTTATCGAAGCAAGCCTGAAACAGGGCCTGTAAGAAATCGTTTAAAAGCTGGCGTAACAAAGCTTGTGCAGATTGTGATTATTATATCTAAAATTTTCGATATATAAATCGAAAAAATACGATATAATGGTCGCAGATGCTGAATAAAGTTTCGTTGCGCCACTGATTGTGATGTGCCTATGGACCTTGATCTAATTTTTAAAGCCTTAGCCAATCCGACCCGTCGACAAATTCTGGAGTGGTTAAAATCTCCGGAGCAATATCTGTCTGCGGAAGAGTGTGGTGGCTTTCAACGTGGGGTCTGTGCAGGTCAAATTGAACGTTTGGGCCAGGTTTCCCAGTCCACCATGTCCAATCATTTGTCTGTATTACAGCAGACTGGCCTGATCACTGCGACCAAGCATGGACAGTGGTCATATTTCTCCCGCAATGAAACTTTGATTCAACAATTTATCGAACACCTACAACAACACCTTTAACAGGTGGGAGTAACGATGGCTGAATTAAATTCTCCTTTAACGCTCGGTGCGTTAGAGCTTAAAAACCGTGTCATCATGGCGCCGCTTACCCGTAACCGCGCAACTGCTGATCGCGTTCCAACCCCAATGATGGTTGAGTACTATGCGCAACGTGCAAGTGCTGGCCTGATTATTTCTGAAGCCACAGTGATTTCTGAAGAAGCCAATGGCTATTTAAATACTCCAGGATTGTTTACCGATGCTCAGGTCGAAGGCTGGAAAAAGGTTACTCAAGCGGTTCATGAGAAGGGCGGTCTGATTGTTGCCCAGCTTTGGCATGTTGGTCGTGTATCGCATCCGGATCTGTTAAATGGTGAAACACCAGTCTCTGCAAGTGCAGTACAACAGGCGGGTCATGTCAGCTTGTTACGTCCAAAACGTCCTTATGTGTTGCCGCGTCCGCTGGAAATTTCGGAAATTCATGCCATTACCGAGCAATATAAGCAAGCCGCGATTCGTGCTAAAGAAGCCGGTTTTGATGGTGTTGAATTACATGCTGCCAATGGTTATCTGATTGACCAGTTCTTGCAAAGCAAAACCAATCAGCGTGAAGATGAATACGGCGGTTCAGTGGAAAATCGTACACGTTTCCTGCTAGAAGCAACTGATGCACTGATTGAAGTATGGGGCGCAGATCGTGTAGGGGTGCATTTTGCGCCGCGTTGTGATGACCATGACATGGGCGACAATGATCCACGTGAAACATTTGGCTATGCCATGGAGCAGCTGGGTAAGCGCAAGATTGCCTTCTTCTTTACCCGTGAATATCTGGCAGAAGACAGTATTTCTGAATATATGAAACAGCGCTCAAATGGAGTGCCTTATATTGCCAATATGCAACTAAGTCGTGAAGATGCCATTGAATTACTGGCTTCAGGCAAGGCTGATGCGGTGGCTTTTGGTAAGGCGTATATTGCCAATCCGGATCTATACGAACGTCTGCTCGAAGATGCGCCGCTCAATGAACTGAAGCTGGAAAATATGATCGGAACCAATGTCGCGGAAGGCTATATTGATTATCCGACATTGGCTGAAGCAGAAGCTTTAACTACAGTAGAATAATCTAAAAATGAGTCACATTGATTAACATGTTGATGTGGCTCTGCTATATTCTGCCCATTGAATCTTTGGACAGGGGCGCAATGTGGCCACTCCATTTTGGTATAACGCAGCCTTGGCGCTGGTTAAACCCTTATATCAATCGCGTATCCGTAAACGTGCGACCGATCCTGAACAATTACAACAAGAACTGACAGAACGTTTTGGCCCGTTTCAGCCACCCAAAAACCTGCATGCCATCTGGTTTCATGTAGTGTCGGTGGGTGAAACCAATGCGGCTCAACCGTTAATTGAACATTATTTAAAACTTGGCCATCCGGTGTTGGTCACCAATACCACCAAAACCGGTCAGGCACGCGCTAAATCCCTCTTCTTAAAACCACCTTACTTAGACTTATTTCAGGCCGTGTATTTGCCTGCTGACCAGAAAACTTTAATTTATAAGTTTTATCAAAAATATCAGCCGAAACTTTTATTGCTCATGGAAACCGAACTTTGGCCGAATCTGCTGGAGCAGGCACCTCAGTTCAATGTACCAAGTGTATTGTTGAATGCGCGTCTGTCTGAAAAATCTGCCAAAGGCTATGCCAAGGTCAAAGGTCTGACTAGAGGCATGCTACAGCAGTTAACCCAGCTTTTGGCACAGGACATTGCCACCCAGCAACGTTATATCCAGTTGGGAATCGTAGCCGAAAAAACACAGGTTTTGGGCAATATCAAATTTGATATTACTGCACCCGAGCAATTTATCCAGCAGGCAGGTCAGTTGAAACAGGAGTGGCAGTTATCAGGTCGTAAAGTTATCACATTGGCCAGTACTCATGCTCCTGAAGAAAAAGAAATTCTGAGTACTTTAAAAGTTGCTTTAGAGGCTGATCCCAAGTTGGTCTGTATTGTAGTGCCGCGTCATCCGGAACGTTTTGATGAGGTATTTCAGGCCGCACAGTCTTTGGGATTAAAAATCCAGCGTCGTAGTCTAGGGCAACGTATCGAAGCAGATACCCAGGTTTATCTGGCCGATTCGATGGGTGAAATGTGGCTCTGGTATGCTTTGAGCCAGGCCTGTTATGTCGGTGGTTCTTTAAATGAGCCAGGTGGTGGACATAATATTCTGGAGCCGATTGCGTTGAATGTGCCGACTGTTTTAGGCAAAAACTATTTTAATTTTCAGACCATCGTGGATGAGTTTGTTCAATCGGATGCAGTCGCAGTAGTACAGAATGCCCAGCAGGCTGCAGAAGTATTACTGGAACTTTTGCAAGATCAGGTTAAGGCGGAAAACTTGAATGCGGCAGCGCAGCAAATTATGCAGTTAAATACAGGATCGCTTGCCAAGCATATTCAGGTGATTGATCAGTATCTTTAATTTACCTTGATAAGTAACAGATATTGGATTTACCAAGACGGCAGGGATGCCGTCGTTAGGCTGATGATACAGGGAAGTATCATCAACCTAACAAAAGCGTTTTGCCTACTTTTGCGCTGTCAAAAGTAGGGAAGGCCTATACAATAATAATTTGATCTAATTATGATTTGAGGCGATGTTAAATCAATTCAAAGGGCAATCACGGCCTTTTGATGAGGTACAGAATATATTTTTTATAGCGTAGGCAGTATCTTACTTTTGTCGGGCCAAAAGTAACAAAAGCCTTTTGCAGTGCTGAAGGGACGTCCTGTCCCTCAGCACTGCAGGCGACATCCCTGTCGCCACCCTCTAGCCAATAGAGGGATATATCATATTTTTTTGGTCTTCTTTTTTATGAACATCATCCTGCTTGATTCACGTCAAACCGAAACTGAACTTTGGTCCATTACCTCAACTCGGCAACTGGAACATTTACAGCAGCATTTGCAGATCCAGGTGGGAGATACGTTAAAAGTCGGAATTCGGGAAGGTCTGCGTTACCTGACTGAGATTGTCGAAATCTCTGAAAAAGCAGTGCGCTTGAAACCGCTGCAAGAAGAAGCTGTTCCAGAAAAATTGCCAGTGACTTTAATTGTGGCCTTGCCACGTCCGAAAGTGCTGCGCCGTCTGATCATGGACAGTGTAACCTTGGGCGTTGAAAAAATCATTTTACTGCATAGCTATCGTGTCGATAAAAGCTATTGGCAAACTCCATTTTTACAGCAGTTAAATCATTATATCGAGTTGGGACTGGAACAGGCCGGGGATACGGTTGCTCCGAAAATCGAGCTGTATAAACGCTTTAAACCCTTTGTTGAAGATATCTTGCCGGGTTTGATTAGTGCGGATGGTCCGGCTTATGTGGCACATCCTTATGCAGAGCAAGCGATGCCGTTTGCGATTGAGCATCCCTGTACGATTGTTATTGGTCCGGAGGGTGGATTTATTCCATATGAAGTTGATTTACTCATCAAAAACGGCTGCCAAGCTGTGAGTCTGGGCAACCGTATTATTCGTACAGAAACTGTGATTCCTTATGTTTTAGGTCGACTGTTTAGCACGTGCTGAAGCTTCTTCATTGCCTTCGCCACGATAGACTTTGACTTCCTGTACCGGATACGGAATTGAAATATGATGCTCGGCAAAAGCCTGAATCACCCGTTCCTGCACCGCACTGATTGAAGTTCCGGTGCCGGTTTCAGTGGTATCGACCCACCAGAAAGCTTTTAGGGTAATAGAAAAGTCAGCCAGTGCCGTTACGTTGACACTAAAGCCTGGCTGGCTCAGGATGGTTGGATCTTTATCTAAAATAGCGGTGATCAGGTCCTTGGCTTTCTGGATGTCATCTTCATAGCCGATCCCCACCACGAATTCGCAGCGGCGACGGGTATAGGCGGTATTGACTGTGACCGCACTGGTGTAGACCGTGGCATTTGGAATCACGATACGGCGGCCATCTGGTGAGCGTAAAAAGGTCGCACGAATCTGGATATCTTCAACGGTACCTTCCATGCCATTCACGATAATATCGTCGCCAATCTTGAACGGTTCACTGAGAAGAATCAGCACACCAGAGAGCAGGTTCTGGAAAATATCCTTGAAGGCAAAACCGATCGCGACCGAACCAATTCCGAGGGCACTCATCAGCTGACCCGGGGTAAAGCCAGGAACCGCAATCACCAGTCCAATCAGAATACCAAAGAAAATAATGAAGGTACTGCCGACACGGTTGAGGACCAATACCAGATTCTGGCGGGTATAAGAACGGTTTTCCAAAGTTTTACGTACGAAAAACTTGAAGACTTTGGAGAGTAACCAGAAAATCGTAATCACGATCAGTGCGATACAGAAATAAGGCACACGCTCCCAGAAACCTTCCATGATCTTGTCAATGGTGCTGTAGGCATCATTATACTTGGCGGTATGTTCAATCACGGTCTTGGTCGTTTTTTCAGTTGCCTGATGTAACAACTCCGTGGTGCCCTCAGTTACCTGGCTTAAGGTATTGTTTTGCTCTGCCACAAAAATTCCACAATTCAAATTTTGCCTATTTTGCCTGATGTTCAGCAAAAAATTAATAAGGGCTCGAAGTCACCATTGGATAATTTTAAAAATAACGGCGCTGTTGTTAAAAGTATTTGGTGGTTTTTTGCATCATTTCCGTGGGGGTAGGTGTTTGTTCTTCACCGCTCATATAACTGAATAAAGCGATAGATCCCAACAGGCTAAGCAGGGTCAGGATAATCATCAGCCAGGCCAGAATTTTTTCCCAGAGCAAGGTCATCCGTGCCGGGCCATACTGATTAGTGCCTCGATCGCCCGAACCAAAAATGATATAAAGCCATACAAAAATGTTTACTAGCGGCAGCAAAAATAATAGCGCCCACCAGCCACTGCGGTTCATATCATGCAAACGGCGAACGGTCACCACTAAAGCGAAATACACATAGACCAGAACCATGGCCAGTACAACAATACTGGCCAAGCCTTGCAGTGAAATCAGCCAGTTGGGATCTAGGGAATGGGTAGAAATATTCACAATATCAATGCTGAGACCCAGTGCGATACTGCCAAATAAAAAAATGAAATACAGAAATGCCGACCAGGCAATAAAGCTCAAGCGCCCGAAGCGACCTTTCATCGACAGGGGATGATCGGTTGCAGGCAGCGCAGGCGGGTTAAAGTAGGGAGATTCAGGCGATTTCATAAAGTGTATCCTGCTAAATCAGATGAAATAACTACAAGCGATCAATTTTATTTTTAAAGGGCTGTGCTACAGATCATACACAGTTGCGCAGAAGATTCTGTACTGTAAGTTGTGGTTTATTTTGATTGAATTTGTATAAATAATCTACGACGAAAGCATGATTGCCGGATTCGAAATAAGCAGGCCATACTGCCATTATGCATAAAAAACAATCAGCAACGCAGCATTAACCTCTCGTGATGAGATAGAACAAAATCAAGGAAGTGACCTATGCAAGAGATCTATCCAGTACCCGAAGAATTTAAAAAAACAGCACGTACGCTCGAAGACCAGTACTTTGAACGTTATCAATATTCTATAGAACAGCCAGATAAATTTTGGGCAGAACAGGCGCAACGTCTGGACTGGATCAAGCCCTTTACCCAAGTCAAAAATACCAGCTTTAACAAAGACGATTTTAAAATCGAATGGTTTGCCGATGGTCAGCTCAATGTCAGCGCCAACTGTCTGGATCGGCACCTGAAAGAACATCCTTATAAACCGGCCATCATCTGGGAAGGGGATCATCCTTCGCGGCACAAGATTATTTCCTTTGCCGAGCTGCATGATGAAACCTGCCGTTTTGCCAATGTGCTGAAGAAAAATGGCATCCAGAAAGGCGACCGGGTCATGCTGTATATGCCGATGGTTTCTGAAGCTGCGATTGCTATGTTGGCCTGTGCCCGGATCGGGGCGGTGCATTGCGTGGTATTTGGTGGTTTCTCGCCAGATTCTTTGGCCAGCCGGATTGAAGACTGTCAGGCGAAAATGGTGATTACTGCGGATTCCGGCATGCGCGGCGGTAAGGCCATTCCACTGAAAGCTAATGTCGATGAAGCACTGAAACTGGCGGGTACAGACTCGATTCAAAATGTAATGGTGGTACACCGCACCGGTAACCCAATTGAAATGCAGGAAGGACGTGATCTGTGGTATCACACGGAAATTATGTCAGTGAATGACATCTGTCCACCCGAACCGATGAATGCCGAAGATCCGCTGTTTATCCTGTATACCTCAGGTTCCACCGGCAAGCCCAAGGGCGTGATGCATACCACTGGCGGTTATCTGACCTATGTGAATTGCACCTTCCGTGAAGCGTTTGATATCAAGCAGGATGATGTGTTCTGGTGTACCGCAGATGTCGGCTGGATCACTGGACATTCCTATGTGCTGTATGGGCCACTTTCGAATGGGACCACCACTGTGATGTTTGAAGGTGTACCGCAATATCCAAGCTGGGCGCGTACCGGACATATTGTCGATAAGCATAACGTCACCATTCTCTACACTGCACCGACCGCGATCCGCGCCATGATGCGTGAGGGCGATGCTTTTGTGCGGGAAAGTGATCGCAGTAGCCTGAGAATTTTAGGTTCAGTCGGTGAGCCAATTAATCCGGAAGCCTGGAACTGGTACTACACCGTGGTCGGTGAAAGCCGCTGTCCCGTCATCGATACCTGGTGGCAAACCGAAACAGGCGGTTTCATGATTACACCATTGCCGGGTGCGACTGATTTAAAACCGGGTTCTGCGACACGGCCTTTCTTCGGGGTACAACCGGCTATTGTCGATGCCGATGGCAAGGAACTGGAGGGTGAAGCTGAGGGAAATCTGGTGATTAAGGATTCCTGGCCGGGTCAGATGCGTACCATTTGGGGAGACCCGGAGCGTTTTATTGAAGCTTATTTCTCTACCTATCCCGGTACTTATTTTACCGGAGATGGGGCGCGTCGCGATAAAGATGGTTATTACTGGATTACCGGTCGTGTCGATGATGTCCTGAATGTGTCCGGACATCGTCTAGGTACGGCAGAAATTGAAAGTGCACTGGTGGCGCATGAATCGGTGGCTGAGGCCGCTGTAGTGGGTATGCCGCATGACATTAAAGGTCAGGGCATTTGTGCCTTTGTGACTTTGCAGGCTGATGTTGCCAGTTCAGATCAATTACGTGGGGAACTGGTCAGCTGGGTACGCAAGATTCTTGGGCCAGTGGCCACACCAGACGCCTTGCACTGGGCACCGGCCTTGCCAAAAACCCGCTCTGGCAAAATCATGCGCCGGATCCTGCGAAAAATTGCAGCCGATGAGCTAGACAGTCTGGGAGATACTTCAACCCTCGCTGAACCACAAGTAGTGGATCATCTGATCGCAGAGGTACAGCGTAATAAAGTTTAAATTCAAGCGGTTCCAATACCGGCATTCTGCCGGTATTTTTATATCAGTCATAAGCTCTGCATGCTTTCGGATATAGGTCAGTACCCTGATCTGCTAAGCTGTTTCCATGCTGAACATGAGTTAAAATAATGAATGCACAATCCCCATATTTAAATCAGTCTCCTGTCGATATTGCCCAGAAACTTGCTGAAACTTTTGCTTTGACTGCCGCAGAGCGGGACAAACAGGGGGGGAATCCCAAGGCCGAGCGTGACCTGATTCGCCAGAGTGGCTTGCTTGGCCTGTCCATTCCAAAACAGTACGGCGGTCAGGAGGCAGATTGGCAGACCATTTTTAAAACCATTCAAATTATGGCCCAAGTCGACAGTTCACTGGCGCATGTCTATGGCTTTCACCATTTGCTGATTGCGACCGTGCAATTATTTTCCCAAGCGGAACAATATGGCCCGTGGTTTGAACAGACGGCCCAAAATGATCTGTTCTGGGGTAATACTCTAAATCCGCTGGACCATCGCACCACAGCCACAAAAGTTTCAGAAAACGAATATATTTTTCATGGCGATAAAAGCTTCTGCTCGGGTTCGATCGATTCAGATATGTTGCTGTGTTCAGGCTATAACGATGCAGGAAAATTGCTGATAGGGGTGATTCCTACCCGGCGAGAGGGTGTGAGTTTTCTGGGCGACTGGAACAATATGGGTCAGCGCCAGACCGACAGTGGTACCAGCCATTTTGAGCAGGTCAAAATTCATGAAGATGAATTGCTGTTAAATCCGGATCCACTGAGTACGCCGTATTCCAGTCTACGGCCTTTGATTGCCCAGCTGATTTTCGTACATCTGTTTTTGGGCGTGGCAGAAGGGGCATTTGAAATTGCCAGACAGGGTGTACAGACCCAAAAAGCCTGGTCCAAATCACTGGCAGACGATGCAGTGAATGATCCTTTTACCCAGAAGCATTTTGCCGAGTTCTATGTACAGCTAGAAGGTGTACGCTTACTCGCAGATAAAGCAGTTCAGAGTTTACAGGCAGCCTGGGAGCTTGGGAATGATTTAAATGCTGAACAGCGCGGTGAAGTCTCGGTTGCCATTGCCACAGCCAAAATTGCCGCAACCAATACTTCTCTCTATATTACCCAGAATATTTTTCAGGTCATGGGCGCGCGGGCCACCACGGCCAAGCTCAATCTGGACCGTTTCTGGCGTAATGTCCGCACCCAGACCTTGCATGATCCGATCGATTATAAGTATCAGGAAGTGGGGGAATGGGTGCTGACTGGAAAAGTGCCTGATCCAAGCTTTTATTCCTGATCTGAAAATAAAACAGCCTCTTTATCAGAGGCTGTTTTATTCTGGATGAAAAAGTTTGGTTTTAAATTTGCTTGAAAGCTTCAATCGCTCTTACACGAGAGGCTTTTAAATCCACGATCGGTTTTGGATAATCCAGTTCAAGATCCAGATTTTTGGCATAGGGGTCATGAATGCTTTCGGCATCCAGATGCGCCAGTTCTGGCACCCATTGACGGATGTAATCTCCATTCGGATCAAACTTCTGTGACTGGCTGACCGGGTTAAAAATCCGGAAATAGGGTACGGCATCCATGCCGGTCGAAGCACACCATTGCCAACCGCCATTGTTCGTCGCCAGATCACCATCAATCAGATACTGCATAAACCAGCGTTCTCCCAAGCGCCAGTCTATCAGCAGGTTTTTACACAGGAACATTGCAGTAATCATGCGTACCCGGTTATGCATCCAGCCAATGGCTCGCATTTGCCGCATGCCGGCATCGACAATTGGAATCCCGGTTTGTCCTTGTTGCCAGGCAGCCAAATCATCCGGTGCATTGCGCCACTGGATGTTATCGGTATTTTCCTTAAAAGGCCGATGCCTGGATACACGGGGAAAATCAAACAGGGTATGCAGATAAAACTCGCGCCAGAGCAGTTCATCCAGCCAGGTCTGCTGACCGATATCATCAATCTGGAAATAACTGTCCTTAAACAGGGTCTGCATACATTGACGGATCGAGAGAATACCGATATTCAGATACGGTGACAGGCGGCTGGTACCATCGACTGCAGGTAGCTCTCGCTCAGTTTTATAGTGAGCCATTTTATCCTCGATAAAATCATCGAGCAGCTCTAAGGCAGTATGATCCTGCGCAGGCCAGAGCTGGGCAGCATGATCGACTTCATAATTAGCCGCAAATTTTTGCAGATCAAAGCTGGTCAACTGGTCTGGTAATTCAACCGGATCTTGAGCCTGAATGTCAGGGTAACAGCCCGGTATATTCTGAATCAGTCGCTCATAGCACTTTTTCTTGAATGCGCTATAGATCTGATAGGGTTGATTGGACTGGTTACGGATACTGGTCAGTGGAAACAGGCTGCGATCATGATACAGCTCGACCCGGATCTGCTGCTGTTCCAGCATCTGCTGTACCTGTGCATCACGTTGCAGTTCATTCACGCCCACTTCAATATTGGCATGTAGCGTATCAATCTGAAGTTTTTGGCACAGGCTTCGCATTTCGGCCGGCAGGTCTTGCCATAAGGGAACATTTAAAATGATTAATGGAATATTCAGCTGCGCTAACTGCTGCTTTAAGATAATGAGTCGACGCAGATAAAAATCGATTTTAATCCGGGCATCCTGATGCAGCTTCCATTGTTCGGGAGAGAGCACCATCACTGCTATACAGCTGCCTTGCTGGGTGGCATGCCAGAGCGCGGCATGATCATGAATGCGGAGGTCTTGACGAAACCAGATCAGTTGCATTGTTAAAATTCTTGGAAAGTCGTTAGTGCAGAATTTTAAGGAATTGATGGTTTTAAACCTAGCCAGACAACAATTTTATCACATAAAAAAATCCCCCAAGCCGAGCCTTGAGGGAGGGAGTGAATCTGCTGAGATTTATTGGAATAATTATACGGGCTCAGCTTCTTCTTGCTGCACAGGCATTGCCTGTTGTGCTTCAAGCTCACGAACCAAAGGCAATACCTTCTGGCCAAAATATTCGACTTCTTCAATAAAATGCAAGAAGCCTGACAGAATCAAATCAACGCCCACTTTTTTCAGTTCAATAATCCGTTCAGCAATCTGCTGCGGTGTCCCGATCAGATTGGTGCGGAACCCGTCATTGTATTGCACCAGATCTTCAAAGGTGGATTGGGCCCAGTTGCCTTCACCTTCCTGACTTGCTGCGCCCGCTTCACGGGTGGCTTCACCAAAAGATTTCACTGCCTGCACATTGGCCTTGCTAATAATTTCCTGCAATACAGCCTGCGCTTCTTCTTCGCTATCCCGTGCAATCACAAAGGCATTTACACCAATTTTCACCGAGTGATTGTTGACCTTGGCTTTTTCACGAATATCATCGATCTGTTTTTTCAGCTCTTCCGGGGTATTGCCATTGGTGAAGTACCAGTCAGACACACGCGAAGCCATATCACGTGCTGCCCGGGAACTGCCGCCCTGAAAGATTTCAATATGCGGTTTTTGTAGCGGTTTTGGACTCAAGGTATAGTCTTTGAATTGATAATATTTACCTTCAAAATTAAAGTTATTCTGGGTCCAAACCCCTTTCAGGCTACGGATAAATTCTTCCGAACGGGCATAACGCTCGTCATGCTCCGGCCACTCTTCCCCAATCGCATCAAACTCACCGCGGAACCAGCCACTGACCACATTGATCGCGATCCGGCCATTGCTCAGATGGTCAATCGTCGCCAGTTGTTTTGCAGCCAGTGCCGGCTTCCATGGACCCGGTAGAATCGCGGCAATGACTTTCAGACGTTCAGTTTTGGCTAGAATGCCATGACTGAAGCTCACCGATTCATGCTGGTTTTCTGCGTTATAGCCGGCAGTAAAACGGATCTGGGTCAGGGCATAATCAAAGCCTGCCTGTTCAGCCGTTTGTGCCAGACGCACGTTATAATCATAGCTCCAGTCGGTGCGCTGCTCGATGTTACTGACCACCAAACCACCGCTGACATTCGGCACCCAATAGGCAAATACGATATTTTTATCATTCGACATATTCATCACCCCTTGCAATGCTGTATTCAAGCCACTTGAGTCTTTGGTGCTTTCTTGCTATGTAAACGTGATTCTGCGGCATCCAGGCTCGGCACGGCTGCTGAAGGCAGCACTTCTTCTTGTTCGATCTGCTTGTTA
Source organism: Acinetobacter lwoffii (assembly GCF_024129115.1). Lineage (GTDB taxonomy): Bacteria > Pseudomonadota > Gammaproteobacteria > Pseudomonadales > Moraxellaceae > Acinetobacter > Acinetobacter lwoffii_T. The sequence goes on along the minus strand of NZ_JAMXXO010000003.1, from coordinate 84,276 downwards.
ATGCCCAGATTTTGACTGGCTTGAATGGTTTTTTCTTTAATGACTTCAGCACGTTGTCCTTTGGCTGGTGCCCATTCAAGAATCGGCAAGGCACGTGCCACGGCTAAGGTAATCCGGTCGCGAAGCAGTTCACTGTGAATGGTATATTCAGGGGTGAAATCACGGTCGGTAGCATAGACGCCAATCGGTAAAGTCTGTGCCTGAAAGAAGCTGAATAAGGGACGCAGTTGATGTTCAAGCACCAGCGCATGACGGTCACTGCCCCCAGAAGCCGCCAGTAATACCGGGACATCGACCAGCGCCGTTTGTTCGACAAAGTCAAAGAAATGCTTGAACAGGCCGGTAAATGAAGCGCGGTACACAGGAGTGCCAACAATCAGCGCATCTGCGGCTTCTACTGCTGCCAGCTCATCCTGAACGCGTTGCGGCAACTGATTGCGATAAATCGCGCCGCCCAAGAGCGAACCAATTTCACTAAATTTAATGAAATGCACATTGATCAGTGTCGCTTCTCCAAGCTCATCCAGAATGGCCTGAACCAGGGCTTCGGTTTTTGAGGGATGATTTAAACCGCCAGATACGGCCACAATATTTAAGGGTTTTTGCGCATTAAAATTAGACATATTTAGAACCTGAAAAATAGGGGTAATCTCGGAATGACCCTATTAATCCCGATTCAGCGAAGGGCTGTAAAATAACGAAAGGCTGAAAAGTTATCTGATTTTGCGATATACGACAAAGGCTCGATTCTTAAGGAGAATTTTTTTATAAGTGAATGATATCTATATTTATATTGAATAAAGATAAGCTTTTTCAGTGAGGAATAAGTGATATATAAAAAAGTGATGAGAATTAAACAATTATTGCAATAGTGCAAAAATGAGCAATTTTGAAGAAAAACTGCATATTATTTTAAAAATTGTAGTGTCTTGCATATCCTTAACCGGGTTGTGTGGTTAGAATAGGGACTACCGTGCCAAGATCTCTCACGTTGCCTATGAATATTTTAATCGTTGATGATCATCCACTATTTCGTCATGCTTTGATTCAAGCTGTACGTTATAGCCTGCCACAAGCCCAGATTCATGAAACTGCGGCAGTCAATGAATTTTATGAACGTCTAGAAAATGGCCCTGAGCCTGATCTTGTGCTGCTGGATTTAAACCTGCCGGGCGCTTCCGGCTTTTCTGCCCTCGTGCATGTCCGCGCACAATATCCGTCTTTACCGATTATTGTCGTGTCTGCACATGAAGAAGTCAGCATTATCCAGCGTGCGATCGCGCATGGTGCAATGGGCTATATTCCTAAATCTGCCCACCCAAGCCATATCGGTGAAGCGATTCGTGAAGTGCTGGAAGGTGAAATCTGGTTACCACCAAATCTGCCAGCCAATATGAATTTTGATCCGCGTGCTGCCGATGAAACGGCTTTGGCAGAACGGATCCAGTCTTTGACGCCGCAACAGTTCCGGGTATTGATGATGGTGGCTGAAGGTTTATTAAACAAGCAGATTGCTTATGAACTGGATGTGTCAGAAGCGACGATTAAAGCGCATGTGACGGCAATCTTCCGTAAACTCGGAGTACAAAACCGGACACAAGCGGTATTGGCCATTAATGCACTGAATATTGAAGACCGCAAAATGTAAGTTCTGCATAGCCGAATTGAAAAAGACCTCCTTGGAGGTCTTTTTTTATGGGTGAAATCTGAAAAATTGAGTGCAAAGGCCTGAGTCAGCTAGGCGATATAATCCTGCTTGCGGGTGAAATCATCACAAAACAATGGATTTAAGGCACATTGCAATTCGTCAATTTGCTCTTCAGTGACATAACCTTTCGATTTCAGATATTCCGCCACGCGATCATCACGCAGACTCAGGAAAGTCGCATCATATACACCCAGATCCACAAACAGTGCCGCAGTTTCCAGACTGTTAAAACGATCCAGATAAACTTCATTGTCATACATCAGGAAGACATGTTCGTCGCGCGTATTCGGATCGACATGTAAACGCTGCGCCAGCTCATGTGGGCAGGTTTTGATAAATAACAGATCAGACAGCTCATCAAATTGGCTGGTGTCCAGACAATCTTCTTCATTTTTGACTTTACCCAGCCAGGCCTTAAAGACCAGTACCGCGCCACCACGCAGCAACATGCTCCAGATCTGATGACGGGTTTTTGCTGGAAGGTCCTCTGTTTCAGCTTCTAAAGACTGAATCAGCTTGTCTTCCTGTTCAGCAATCTTTTCAAATAGTCCCAGACCTTGCGGCTTGTAGGCATAAGGTTCAAAGACATCAAAATGTAATTCATCAAAGACTTGCAGTGCCAGGGGTACTGCACTCTGATACAGCGTTTCCAGTGCCTGATACTGGGCATCATTCAGCTTGCTGTATTTAAAGATCTGTGCCCAGTCAATGCTTGGCAATAAGGCGTTGGCGCCATATTGACGGTGAAACTGCTGGGTCTGATTCAGGCCCTGGTTTTGATCTATGTTCATGTGAAGAACTCCGATATGCAGAAATAGATCAGCGACCAAAAAAATTAAGGCTACATGAGATGGAAACTGATCGTTTCTTATTTCTCTATTTTTAGAGCCAAGTACAAGGGATAAAAATACGACTAAAGTTATAGTAGTGGAAAATTACTCTTTAATTTTTATTAAAAACAATAAGATAATTAATTGTAACTAAGTGTACACATGTACATTAATACATTCGTCAGTTTTTGCCATAGTGAATTAAAAAATGAGCATTTTGGTCAATTTATTCAGCTGTATTTTCGGCATATTTGCTGCTTTTAGCACATTAGAATAAATTTTATGCAAGCTAGGTAAGTTTATGTGGCAGTTGAGTATAAAAAATGCCCATTTCAGGGTGTGAAATGGGCATTGATCAGATCGTTATCTACTTAGGAGTCGGAAATTTTCAGTCCAGATAACCATGAACGTAATGAGGCCGGTTTCAGCGGTTTTTTCAGCAGAACAATGTTTAGCTCTTTTAGACGTTGCGGCAATTCCGGATCGGAATCGGCGGTAATCAACGCGACCGGAATATCCTTCGAACGATGTTCCAGAATGAAATCCAGACCGATCTTGTCCTGATTCAGATGTTGATCCACCAGCCAGACCTGAATATTTTCCTGCTGAATCAGCATGGCTGCTTGCTCAGGTTCGGTGGCTTTAAATACCTGATAGCCCCATTTGGTCAATAAGGTCGACATGCCTTCCAGAATGGTTTCATCATTATCCAGACACAGAATCTTAAAGGCCTTGCTCTTTAAAGGTACGGCCTGAACCGGTGCTGCGACAACTTTTGGTGCTTGGATCACAGGCACTTCAATCATAAAGCAGGAACCTTTACCCAGCGCAGAAGACACATGTACCGGATAGTCCAGCATGCTGGTCATGCGTTGTACGATCGCCAAACCTAGGCCCAGACCCTGTTCACCCCAAGGCGAGGTGTGGCCGCAACGTTCAAATTCCTGAAACAGCTTGATGCGCTGTTCTTCGGCAATGCCGGGTCCGGTATCCCAGACACCAATGCGGATATGATTCGGTCTGCTACTCGAACGTAACACACCCACCACCACTTTACCTTTGGCGGTATAACGCAGGGCATTGCTGACAAAGTTCTGGATAATCCGGCGAATCCATTGCGGATCGGTATCAATCCAGAACTGTGCATCATGCACACTGAACTTGATAACACGCTGTGCAGCGATGGATTTGAACTGGAGTTCCAGATCGCTGAGCAGGTCATGCAGCGGATAAGCCTGACGTTTCGGCTGAATGGTCCCGCCTTCCAGTCGGGCAATATCCAGCAGGGCAGACAGCATGCTTTCTGCACCATGCAGGGCACGATCCAGTTGCTGCAAGGTCTTGCGGTCTTCGTCATTTTGCACGCTTTGTTCGAGGGCGGTACTGAACAGACGCGCAGCATGCATTGGTTGCAACAGGTCATGACTGGCGGCGGCAATGAAGCGGCTTTTCGACATATTGGCTTTATCCGCCTGTTCCCGCGCCAGTTGCTGCTCGGACAGGGCATCGGCCAGCTGCTGGGTACGGTCCTGAACCCGGGCTTCAAGTACGGCTTCATTTTCACGGAAAGCTGTAATGTCTGCGAAGGTCGTTACGAAACCACCGCCTTCGATCGGATTACCGCGCATCTGAATCACCCTGCCATCTTTACGAATCCGTTCAAATTCATGGGCACTGCCGACCTGCATCCAGTGAATCCGTTTCCGTACATGTTCTTCAACCGAGCCTGGGCCACATTCACCACGTTCAGCATTATAACGGATCAGGTCGGCGATCGGACAACCGACATAGACAATATCGGTCGGATAATCGAACAGTTTCAGATACTGATTGTTCCAGGCTACCAGGCACATATTTTCATCAACTACGCTGACCCCTTGGGTCATGTGATCAATCATGGTCATGATCAGGTTCTGATTGAAGCGTTGCCATTGCGAGGCCTGATCGAGAATATTGGCGACTTGACCCAATGCCAAACCATTGTTGACCATTGCCGTAGTCAGTAGGGTACGTGCCGAAGCGGCCCCGATAGTTCCGGCCAGATACTGTTCGGTGAAACGCCACCACATGCCATTGGCACTGCTGTTTTCATTCAGCTCAACACTGTTTTGGGTGCAGAACTGCTGGAAAGCGCGTGTGGTTGGGCCTTCGCCGGTAATGCGTTTAGCTAGGGTAATCAGATCACCGACTTTTAAACGGGCGACATCCTGATGCGAATAGCTGACCTCGTTAGAAGGACTCTGCGAGGGTAGTGGCTTGGTTTCATAATAGAAGAAACTTTCGGCCTGAATCTGTTCGGCAATACTTGGGCGGAAAATACGGGAAATCCAGATATACAGTAGGGTATTTAAGCCCAGTGCCCAGACTACTCCATGCGTGAGCGGATCAAAAGACTCAAAACCGATCAGGGCTTCCGGTCTTAACCAGTTCCAGCCAAAAGGACCTTGATTCAGCAGGCTTTGACTAAAGCTGCTATAGGCTTCGGGCAGGCTGCGCAAAATGGTCGGAAACAGCAGGGTATAAGCCCACAAGGCAAAACCGGTCAACAATCCGGCATATACACCCTGTTTACTGCCGCCACGCCAGTACAGGCCGCCGATCAGGGCAGGGGCGAATTGTGCCACCGCACTAAACGCCAACAGGCCAAAAACTGACAGCTGGTCAATATCATTAAAGAAGTTGAAGAACAGGAAGCCCATCAACATCACACCCAGGATACAGACCCGGCGGGTAAATTTCAGCACCAACGGCAAGCGTTTGTCATGCCGGGAAATCAGCTTTAAACGCCACAACGCCGGCATGATCAGGTCATTGCTGAGCATAATTGACAGTGCCACGGAAGACACCAGCAGCATCCCGGTAGAGGCAGAGAAACCACCCAGAAATGCCAATAAGGTCAACCAGTCCTGATTATAGCTAAGTGGTAAGGACAGGACCGCCACATCCGGAATGGCCAGATATTGCGGTGCAGCATGTAGCGCCCAGCTGGCAATTGGAATAATCGCCAAGGTAGTCAGAATCAAATAAACTGCAAACCAACGCCGCGCACCACGAATATGTTTTTCATCACGTAGCTCAACCACAGCTACATGGAACTGACGCGGCAGGCAAATAATCGCCAGTGCCGCGAGCAGGGTCTGAATCCAGAAACTTTGTGGCACGCCAAACAGTTGTACATCATGAAAAGTAGTGCTGATATCGCTACTGATCTGTGCCAGATTTTCTGGTGCTTCAAACATAAAGAAACAGGCAACTGCCAGCAGGGCGAAGAGTTTGACAAAAGACTCAAATGCCACGGCCAGCATCAGGCCGCCATGCTGTTCAGTATTGGCAATCTGCCGGGTACCAAACATCATCGCCAGTATTGCCAGAACCCCAGTCAGAAACAGTACGCCATTGGTCGTGCCGGTTACACCTGCGGAAGGTTCTAGAATGACGGCGGCACTTAAGGCAATGGCACGTAACTGCAAGGCCAGATAGGGCACAATCGCCACTACCGCCAGAATGGTTACCAGCGAGGCGAGGGGACCACTTTTACCATAGCGTGCTGCGACAAAGTCAGCGATCGAAGAAATGGCATGATGCTGCCGCACCCGTCCCAGACGGCGCCAGATGTCATAGCCGACGGCAACGAAGAGCAGGGGACCCAGATAGATCGGCAGGAAAATAATCCCTTCACGTACCGCAGCACCCGTGGCGCCATAAAAGGTCCAGGAGGAGCAGTACACTCCTAAAGTTAAACTAAACAATAGCATGCGCCCACGGGTACTCAGCCGGCTGGCATGTTTTTCCCCGTAGAAAGCGCAGATAAAGAGTAATGCGATATAGAGGGCGAGTACCCCTATGATGAGCCAACTGTTCATATAGCCTGATGTGTACTGAGCATGCCGCTATGATAACGCATCGTGAACGCTACAGTTTAAATTGATCATTTTTTAACGACCAAAGTCTAAATTACAAACACCTACGATTATTGTTAATTTGCAACAGTGATAATTCGAATTAAAAAATAGGCAGCCCAAGGTTGGGCTACAGGAGAGTAATTATGGATGAGGTACAAGTAGATCGAATTCTACAAAATCCAAAATTCAAGGAAATGGTCCGCAAGAAAAGTACGCTCAGCTGGACGTTGACCGGCATTATGCTATTTGTCTATGTGGGTTTCATGTTGCTGGTTGGTTACAACAAAGAATTTCTACTGTCTTCAATTTCAGGTGGTGTGACCACGTGGGGTATTCCACTTGGTCTGGGTATCATTGTCCTGTCGTTTATCTTGTGTGGTGTGTATTCCTACATTGCCAATAACAAACTTGATCAATTGACTGAAGAAGCAATCCGTGAAGTCGAAGCGATTGCGCATGAAAAAGGACACCACTAAGATGAAATGGAATTCTCTTATTGCCCTGGCGACCACGATAGTGGCTTCAGGCGTTGCATTCGCTGGTCCCGATCTGGGTGCAGCAGAACAGCAGGCGACCAACTGGCACGCGATTATCATGTTTGTGATTTTCGTAGGTGCTACGCTGTTTATTACCAAATGGGCAGCAAAACAAACCACCAATACTAAAGACTTCTATACTGCCGGTGGCGGTATTTCCGGTTTCCAGAATGGCCTGGCGATTGCCGGTGACTATATGTCAGCTGCATCGTTCCTGGGTATTTCCGCGATGGTATTCCTGTCCGGTTTTGATGGCTTGCTGTATTCACTGGGTTTCATGGTGGGCTGGCCGATTGTATTGTTCCTGGTGGCAGAACGTCTGCGTAACCTGGGTAAATACAACCTGTCAGACGTAGTGTCTTTCCGCTTGCAGGAAAAACCGGTACGTACCTTGGCTGCTTTAAGTTCACTGGTTGTGGTCGCGTTCTATCTGATTGCACAGATGGTGGGTGCAGGTCAGCTGATCAAACTTCTATTCGGTCTGAACTATAACATTGCAGTCGTGATCGTTGGCTTGTTGATGATGGCCTACGTGATGTTCGGCGGTATGTTGGCAACCACTTGGGTACAGATCATCAAGGCGGTGATGTTGCTGTCTGGTGCAACCTTTATGGCATTCATGGTTATGAAAGGTGTGGGCTTCAGCTTTACCAACATGTTTGAACAGGCGATTGGTGTCTACTCAAAAGTACATGATTTGAGCCTGACAGATGCGACCAAAATCATGGGTCCGGGTAGTCTGGCATCTAATCCGATTGATGCGATTTCTTTAGGTCTGGCATTGATGTTTGGTACCGCAGGTCTACCACATATCCTGATGCGTTTCTTCACGGTAAAAGATGCCAAAGAAGCGCGTAAATCAGTCGTAGTTGCTACAGGTTTTATTGGTTATTTCTACCTATTAACCTTCATCATTGGTTTTGGTGCGATTCTATATGTATCGAACAACCCGCAATTCCTTGATGTTGCGAAAATGGCTGTGACTGGCAAGCTGGAGCTGGTGGGTGGTAATAACATGGCGGCGGTGCACCTGTCTGATGCAGTGGGCGGCGACCTGTTCATGGGCTTTATTTCTGCAGTTGCATTTGCCACGATTCTTGCAGTGGTTGCAGGTTTGACCCTGTCAGGTGCTTCAGCAATTTCGCATGACTTGTATGCCAACGTGTTGAAGAAAGGCCAAACCACGCCTGAATCGGAACTACGTATGTCTAAGATTGCGACTTTAGGTCTTGCGATCTTCGCGATGATTCTCGGGATTCTGTTCGAGAAACAAAACGTAGCCTTCATGGTCGGTCTGGCATTCTCTGTTGCGGCATGTGCCAACTTCCCGGTACTGGTATTGTCTATGTTCTGGAAAGGCTTGACGACACGTGGTGCAGTGATTGGTGGTGTTGCAGGTCTGGTAACCGCAGTAACCTTGATTGTGCTGTCTAAAGCAGTATGGGTCGATACTTTGGGTATTTCTGATACGCCAGTGAACCCGTTCAATGGTCCTGCAATCTTCGCGATGCCATTGTCATTCTTGTGCTGCTGGTTGTTCTCTGTGACGGATAATTCGGCACAGGCTCAGGCAGAACGCAAAGCCTTTGATGCGCAGTTTGTACGCTCACAAACCGGTATTGGTATCTCAGGCGCATCGGATCACTAAGATCTGCGCTACGCTAAAAAAGCCCCGTCAGGGGCTTTTTTTATGGAGATATCATCAAGTTTTTTCTTTAGGATAAATGCCGTATTGCATTGAGCTGGCTGGATTTGTGCAGTGTTATTTCAGTAATTTTCATACAAATCGTATATCTGCAAGTGGCTTTGAGGATGCTATGTTAAAAGCTGTTAACAATAACAATGTATTCCCTACATGAAGATAGTAACAAGAAGAGCAACAAGAAGGGCATTATGAAGCAATCTCTGCAGCAGTTCTGGAACAGCTTTACCCATTTGCCTTCGGCATGGCTGTTGTGCCTGCAATTGCTGATCTTGCTCTTGTCGGTATTGAGTTATGAAAGCGTGTCTTATCGGGCGGGAACTTGGGTACTCGGTGTTCTGGTTTTACTGGTGATTGCCAGAGTCATTCGCCAGACTCCGATGTTTACCATTTTAGGACTCAGCTTTGTCGCCGGCGCAATTCTCTTTTCCTCCCTGATTGTGCTGGGACTGCGTTATACCTGGATCCATGTCACCGCCCACCTGTTTGAAGCTGGTGCTTATTTTAGTGCAGCCTATGGCCTACTGCGTTATATGTTCCATGACCGCTATCTTACCAAAGATGAACTCTTTGCCGCTGGAGCGGTATTTACCTTACTGGCCTGGGGCTTTGCTTTTCTTTATAGTGTCTGCCAGTTATGGGTGCCTTACAGCTTTTCAGATCCTGACTTGCAAGCCCATCAGCCTTGGTTGGATTTGATCTTTCTCAGCTTTAGTGTCCAGTCCGCCACGGGCTTGTCGGATGTGATGCCGGTCAGTCCGCTGGCACGGATGCTGGCAATTATCCAGATGTTTGTCGGGGTGATGTATTTGGCCCTGATTGTTTCTCGCCTGATTGCTTTACATTATATTTCCCATCTGCCTAAACAAAATAGTGCAGAAAATCAACATAGAAGTCCGGATGAGTAAGAGACAACCCTTGGAATGATCGGGTTACAGTAACTTCACTGCTTTATTCGTCTTTACATTTTAAAATGTTGAAAATCAAACGTATCTATTACAGCAGTAAATTCTGCGAGATCGTTTGTACTTGTCAATAATGATGTAAGCCTCACGGCAATTCAATTTATTAAAAATGGGGGATGTATGCCTTCCACAAAACCATCTTGGTTTGCCAATATCAATCCAAATGTTTTTATTAGTACCGTCACGATTATTGCGATTTTCTTAGCTTTAGTCGTCTTTGCACCAGATGCTTTTTCACTGCTGACCCAGCAAATAAACCAGTGGATTACCAATTCCTTTAGCTGGTTCTATGTATTGTCAGTGGCATTATTTCTGATCATTCTGATTTATATTGCCCTGTCAGACATGGGTAAAATCAAACTGGGGCCTGATCATAGTCAACCGAAATATAGCAGTGCCTCCTGGTTTGCGATGTTATTCACCGCAGGGATGGGGATTGGACTGATGTTCTTTGGTGTGGCCGAACCGGTGATGCATTATGTTACGCCACCTGCCGGTGAACCGGAAACTGTGCTGGCTGCACAGCAATCTATGCGGGTGACCTTTTTCCACTGGGGTTTACATGCCTGGGCAATTTATACGCTTGTTGGCCTGTCGCTGGCTTATTTCGCTTATCGGCATCAATTACCTTTAAAAATCCGTTCGGCCTTGTATCCGCTGATCGGTCAAAAGATCTATGGCCCAATTGGAGATGGCGTGGATACCTTTGCCACCATTGGTACGGTATTTGGTGTCGCCACCACACTGGGTTTCGGGGTCACACAGATCAATTCAGGTTTGAATTACCTGTTTGGTGTGGAACAGGCCCCTAGCACTCAGGTGATCCTGATCATTGTCGTGAGTGCCATGGCAGCGACTTCCGTATTTTTTGGATTAGATAAAGGAATTAAACGTTTATCTGAACTAAATTTGGTGCTTGCACTGCTGTTGCTGATCTTTGTCTTTGTGGCAGGTCCGAGTATTTATCTGTTACAGACGACTATTCAGAATGCCGGCCAGTATGTCTCTAATCTGTTTAGCATGACCTTTAATCTGTATGCCTATCAGCCAAGTGGTTGGATTGGCGGCTGGACCATCATGTACTGGGCCTGGTGGATTTCCTGGTCGCCATTTGTCGGGATGTTCATTGCCCGGGTCTCGGAAGGGCGCAGTATTCGTGAATTTATCGTGGGTGTATTGCTGATTCCGACCGGATTTACCCTGATCTGGATGGGTTTTATGGGCAATGCCGCACTGTACAGCATTATGCATGAAGCCAATACTGGCTTATTAGAGGCAGTTCAGCGTGATTCATCAGTGGCCCTATTTGAGTTTCTGAACAATCTGCCTTTCAGCTCAGTGACCAGCATCATTGCAACTTTACTGGTCATGCTGTTCTTTGTGACTTCTGCCGATTCAGGGGCATTGGTGACTGATTATCTGACAGCGAAAAGTGATAATTCACCGACTTGGCAGCGTCTGTTCTGGACCGTACTCATGGCTTTATTAGCCATCATCCTTTTGCTGGCCGGTGGCTTAGAGGCCTTGCAATCGGCCACGATTATGAGCGCTTTGCCATTTACATTTATTATGCTGCTGATGTGTTGGGGATTAATCAAAGCCCTACATCTGGATGTCACCAAAATGCATGCACTGCAAGCCGCACGGATTACCCCGCGTGCGATCCAGAATCCACGCAGCTGGCAACAGCGCTTAGGCCTGATCATGCATTATCCGCATACTCAGGAAGAGGTGCAGCAGTATATTCACAATACGGTGAATAAGGCATTTCTCAGCTTTCAAAGTGAATTGAAACGGCGCCGATTACATGTAGCGATTAGCCCGCTAGAAGACGGTATACAGCTCCGTGTTGATCATCAGGATGAAATTAATTTTATCTATCAGGTCAATGCCACTCAGACTTTAAGTCCAAGCTTTATGGCTGAACTAGAGAATGCGAGCGTAGATTCCTATCAGGCAGAAGTCTTTTTAAGAGAAGGTGGGCAGGGTTATGATGTGATGGAGTGGACGCAAGAAGATCTATTGCAGGATATCATTGATCAATATGAACGTCATTTGCACTTCTTAAGTCTGGTACGTACGCCTGAGTAAACAGAGTCATAAAACAATAAAAAAGGACGCAATATGCGTCCTTTTTTGATTCAGAATCTAATCAGAAATTAGAAACGGAATTTGGCATTTACGCCGATCGTTTGAGTATCACGAACTTGAGCAGTTTGCGCAAGATTTGCTTCGTAGTTAGCATTTACATAAGATGCGCCAACTGCAACAGCAGGAGTAATGAAGTAGTTTACGTTCGCGCCCCAAGCTTTGTCTGGAGAACCAGCAAAGCTAGATTCCATATAAGAAGCACCAACGCTTAACTGTGGGTTAAGGAAAAGAGTTGTACCTAAGTTGTAGGCAGTATCTTCACCATAAACTAAACCGCTTTCAAAACCAATTGACATGTTAGTACCGTCAATCGCGCCTACATATTTAGTGCGGGCAGTGATTGCATCTTGGTCTTCATCAATTGTTTCAGATTCTAAGCCAGCTTTAACAACACCATTAGAAAGAATGTTGAATGCATCATAAGAAGTTTGGTCAGCAACGCTAGTATAACCCACAGCCACCAAGAAGTTAGGAGCAACTAGAGCACCCAGTTCTAATGCATAGCGGTCGCCATTGTCATCATTTTCAAGTGCATTTTTGCTGTCATTAATGGTGTGGTTATAAGATGCACTTGCATAAGCAGGAACAAGTTTAGTCGGGATATATGCTTCAGCTTTAGCACCATATGTATGAGAAACGATGTCTAGACCCGCTTCATCATATTCGCCATAGTTATATGCTAAAGAAACATTAGATGCTTGGTTTAAAAAAGCAGCTTCAGCTAAAGGACCTTTAGAAGCATCAACATTGTTGAAGTAGTAAGTACCTTGAACCGCACCAGTGAAATTCTGTTCATTCGCAGTGTTGTCGATGAACTCTGACTGACCTTGAACTTCAAATTGATATGCTTGAGCACCGGTCATGGCTAATAATAAAGCAGTGGCTAAACCGAGTTTTTTCATGATATTTACCGTTTTGTTACAAGATGTGTGCAACTTTGGAACACATTGTATTGTAACAATTTATTAAGTCAATCCAATTCGAAATCGCTATTTTTTTAAGCTAAATCATTGTATTAATTTTGTGTAAAATTAAAGTATTAGGCTCGGAAGCCATTTGAGATAAAAACTCTTGTATAACAAAAAGCTAGACTTTGAATATAGATTTTTGACTAAAGATTAAGGAGAAATTATGTTGTTATTTAAATCATTTAATACGATTGAATTTAATATAATTATCTATTAAAACAATTAAAAATAAGTGAGCTAATTCATAAATGTGTCAAGAAGTGCAAGATGTCTGGCGCATCAGGTCTTTGATTGGATTGCTTGATTTTAGAGCATAATCAGCTTGGGTCTTAAAGTGGATGTCTGTTTTTTGAGCTGAATGGGCATATTTTATAATCTTGACTGAAGCAATCGACTTTACATTTTTAGGGGAATTTTACATAATATGGAAATCAAGTTAGAGTTCACACTTTCATAGTGATTTAGCCTGATTCTCCACAATTTTTTGTTTTATCGCCCAGCTTTCCCCAAGGTTGGGCTTTTTTTTGTCTAGCATTTTTTATTTCAGATCATTCTATTTCTGAAAAAACCATCAACTCAAAACAAGATGAAGGAAAGAAATATTTTAATAATTTAAGCACTAAAATAGTGCATATTTAAAGGTGAAAATATCGACCTAAAATTCAATAGCTAAAAAAAACCCCGATTTTCATAGAAAATCGGGGTTTTTTCGCCAAAATTTGCGGGTAAACTAAAATATCTGCTGAGGAATAATTTAACTCGCCCTAATGCGGTGCATTATGCACCTATTTGTTGCAGGTGTAAATAGTGCGGAAAGCAAGTTTTTATATTTTTTTAGCTGCTTAAATTCCTTTGTTTTTGTAAGACTTTATAGGGAATTGTAGTCACGAAACCCTGTATTAACATTTCAAATGAGCCAACTTAAGTATCTGAAAAATAATGGATGATAAAAATTCATTAAAAACATAAGTGAAGTAAGACTAAAGGCTTTAAGACCCTCCTGTTTTATTTGTATAATAATCACTCTATTTAGCTTTGCTTGTCATCTTGGGGCGTAATACAACAGCATGAATACCTTACGCTCTGAGTGGATCAGTAAACGTTTGTACTGGTCGATGTCGATTATTATTTTATGTTTGCTCTGCATCTGTATTCCCCTAATTGTGAGTAGCAGTCAAAGTTATTTAAAATCCAGACAAACCTATCAACAATTGAATGCATTACAGCAGGTCGCTGATCTGGCAAATAAAATTTCGCGTGAGCGTGCGCCTGCCAATAAAGCCATGTCCAGTTCGGTGCAGGAATTTGCCCAGCATCAGCAAGAGTTAATCAGCTATCGTCAACAGGTGGATCGGCAATTGTCCCAGACCGCGGATGTCTTGACGGAGGTCGGGTTTAACAACCTGAGTCAGCAACTTTCACAGCTTGAAAATAGTTTGAAAAAAGGACGTGCACAGGTTGATGCCTATACCCGGATGCCACGTCAGCAACGCAGTGCGCAAGAGCTTGATCAGGCAATTCTGGCCATGTTTGCTGCCTGGGAAAGTTGCCGTGAACTTTTGCGTGACGTGGCGGTGGCTTCAGATAGCTCATCCACCCCTCTGAATAACTATATTAGCCAGATTCTATTTTTATCAGATTTACGTGATCAGGCGGGGCGGGTTGCCTCGTCTATCATGGCGCATGTGACTTTTGAAGCGCCGCTTCCCACTGAAAATATTACCCGCTCTTTACAGACCCAACATCAGGTGCGTTATTTGTGGGCCTTGATTGATACCATTCAACCTGCTCAAGATAAAACAGAGGAATTCGTCCGTTTACATCGACGGGTAGAAACCGAGTTTATTCAGCAGGGCTTACCCATTGTGAGTGAGCTGATCAGTGACAGTCTGGAACAACGTGACTACCGTTTGAGCGGAACAGAGCTGACTGAAGCGATCGTAGATAAATTTGCGACTGTGATAGATCTGCAAACTTACCTGCTGCAATACAGCAGAGATGCCGCTATTCAAGAAATGAACAGCAATATGCAGCGTTTGATCTGGAGCGTGTTGGTATCGCTGATTTCATTACTGACCGCGATTTCAACCATGATTTTTGCACGTAAACAGGTATTCCTGCCGCTGATTCAGGCACGCCGCATGTTGTTGAGTTTGTCTAAAAACTCGGGTCGTCAGAAAATTGATATGCGGCTACGTGAAGTGAATCATTCAGATTCTTTATTTGCGGCCATTCAGAAATTGCAAAAAATGTTGCAAGAACGTGATGCGCTAGAATTTCGTTTAAAGAATATTGCCCATTCCGATTCTTTGACCGGATTATCCAACCGTTTCGCGCTGGAAGAATATATCCGTTTTATGGAAAATCAGCCGGGTCAATTGAGCCAAACCTGTTTGATGATTATTGATATTGATCACTTTAAACAGGTGAATGATCAATATGGGCATATTATTGGCGATCAGGTGATTCAACTGGTGGCCGAGCGTTTACAGGCCAATGTCCGTGCTACAGATTTGCTGGTGCGTTATGGGGGCGATGAATTTCTGGTATTGATTGAAAATATCCAGATGGAGCAGGCATTGATTGTGGCTGATAAAATCCGCGCTGAAGTGGCTGAGCGTCATATTGTGACTGCAGCAGGAGACGAGATTCAGATTTCGGTCAGTATTGGGGTTGCCATTGGTGCCGTGTCCTGGATGGCTTTATTGTCAAATGCAGATGATGCTTTGTTTGCAGCAAAGGCCAAAGGACGTAATGCGGTGGCAGAGGTTTAGTTCAAAAGACTGTTTTCTCTACTTTTGAACTGCACAAAAGTAGCAAAATGCATTTGTTCGACTGATGCTAAGTCCCTTTAGCACAGTCGAACGGGCGACATCCATGTCGCCAGTCATGTGATCTAATTTGGATGATCTCTGGTTTTGTCGATCAGATAGTTAATAAAATTTGTGCAGGCAACAAGCATAAATTTTGCATCGATATAAGAAAGATTTGATTCGTCTAACATTGCATGGCGAATACCATCTGCATCGGATGTATAACCATATAAAGATTTAATACTGGCTTTTAATGCAGGATGTATTGGATATTGTTTTTCAATTTGACCAATTGCATCACCTAAAGTTACTTTGTCCTTCTTTAATATTTTTTGACACATACCTTCTAATGCCGAAACAGATTCTTTAATCGAATTTCGATAATCAGGGCTTTGACGATCTGAGAGCAACTTCAAAGCTTGATTTAGATGTTGTTGAACACCTGAATATGGATTTGTACTTTCTAATGCTTCTTCGATGGATTGGATTTCTTGTTCTGAGGTGATAAGAATGATTTTATTCTCAATAATTCGATAAGCACTATTTTCTCTTTCTAAAACAGCATTTATGAGTTTTATAAGGGTCTCTCGATGTCTAGTTTTTTTCCAATCAGATGGCAAATGGTCGATAGTAAACTCAATAAGATCGTAAATTTCATACCATTTTAATTGATTGAAAAAGTGTTGATATATATCCTTTTGAATATTGGAAACAGTATTTGGCATTTCATCGAGTGGTTTTTTTAGAAAAGTGATCCAATAAGCTCTAAAAAAAGTGTATAGATTATAATCTTGTATATTTGGCCATGATGAATGTTTGGTAAATTTTCCTTGTTCAATAATGATTTGTTTAAAAATATTCCAAATGGAATTCTTCAAAGCATCATCCATGCTTTCTTTTTGAATGACTTCTCTAACAGGTTTATAACCATATCTTTCTGAAAAGCGCATTTTGTTCCCCCAACAAATTTAAGAATAGATTTATTTTTTTAATCCACCCTAACCCTCCTTTGCGAAAGGAGGGAATTTCTCCTCTTTATCAAAGAGGAGGCTAGGAGGAGATTTTTATTTCAACAACGGCTTCAAGAATTTACCCGTATGTGAAGCTTTGACTTTCACGACCTGTTCAGGCGTACCTTCCGCAACAATCATACCACCACCCGAACCACCTTCAGGGCCTAAATCCACCACCCAGTCGGCAGTTTTAATTACGTCCAGATTATGCTCAATGACCACGATGGTATTACCCTTGTCACGGAGCTGATGCAAGATGTCCAGCAGTTTGGCAATATCATGGAAATGCAGACCCGTGGTCGGTTCATCCAGAATATACAGGGTTTGACCGGTATCGCGTTTGGCCAGTTCACGTGCCAGTTTGACACGCTGCGCTTCACCACCGGAAAGCGTGGTCGCAGACTGACCCAGACGGATATAGCCCAAACCGACCTGATGTAATGTTTCCAGACGACGGTGAATGACAGGAATTGCATCAAAGAAATGCATCGCATCCTCAACGGTCATCTGCAACACATCAGAAATATTTTTGCCCTTATAGTTCACTTCCAGCGTTTCACGGTTATAACGTTTACCATGACAGGCATCACAAGGCACATACATATCCGGCAGGAAGTGCATCGCCACCTTGATCATGCCGTCACCTTCACAGGCTTCACAGCGGCCACCTTTCACGTTAAACGAGAAACGACCGGCAGCATAACCGCGTGCCTTGGCTTCTTGCGTCTGTGAAAACAGTTCACGAATCGGGGTAAATAGGCCGGTATAAGTCGCCGGATTGGAACGCGGGGTACGTCCAATCGGACTCTGGTCAATATCCACCACTTTGTCGAGGAACTGTAAACCATCAATCGATTCAAACTTTTCCGAAGTTAAAGTGGTGGCACCATTGAGCTGGGTCGCCGCCAAAGGTAACAAAGTCCGGTTAATCAAGGTCGATTTACCTGAACCGGACACCCCGGTAACACAGGTCATAATACCTAAAGGAATGGTCAGATCGACTTTTTTCAGGTTATGCCCGGATGCTCCCATCAGCTTGATCTGTTCTTTAGGCTTAGGCGGTTGAATCCGTTTTTTCGGCACTTCAATTTTTAATTTTCCGGATAAATATTTTCCGGTCAGCGAGTCCGGATTGGCCAGAATTTCATCATACGTTCCTTCGGCAATCACATGCCCACCATGCACACCGGCACCCGGACCGATATCAATAATATGATCGGCGGCACGAATCGCATCTTCATCATGCTCGACCACCAAGACGGTATTGCCCAGATCACGCAGACGGATCAGGGTCTGTAACAGACGGTCGTTATCACGTTGATGCAAACCAATTGATGGTTCATCCAGCACATACATGACGCCCATCAAACCGGCACCGATCTGCGAGGCCAGACGAATTCGCTGCGCTTCACCACCAGACAGAGTTTCAGCTGAACGTGACAGGCTGAGATAGTTCAGGCCGACCGAAACCAGAAAGTGCAGACGTTCACGGATTTCCTTGAAAATCTTGTCAGCGATTTCACCACGTGCACCTTCCAGATGAATACCTTGATAATAGCTTTCAGCATCGCCAATCGACATACGGGTAATGTCAGCAATGGTCTTGTCCAGAATTTTCACATTACGCGAAATTTCATTCAGACGTGAACCATCACAGGCATCACAGGCAGCATTGGATAAATACTGCGCCAGATCATCACGCACATAATTACTTTCAGTTTCACGATAACGGCGTTCCAGATGCGGCAAAATCCCTTCAAAAGGAATGACCCGATTATGACGTCGGCCACGTTCATCGATATAACTTAGATCAATTTTTTCTTTGCCAGTGCCGTACAGAAATTTTTTCTTGGTGTCAGCATCCAGTTCATTCCATGGAGTTTCCAGAGAAAAACCAAAATGCTCGGCGACTTTCTGGATCATGCTGTAATAATACGGACGCTGACGGTCCCAGCCACGAATCGCGCCTTGGCTAACGCTGACTTCAGGATTGGGAATCAGTTTATCGGCACTGAAATGGCTGCGGGTCCCCAGACCATCACAGACCGGACAGGCACCAAAAGGGTTGTTGAACGAAAATAAACGCGGTTCCAGTTCAGCCACTGCACGGTCACATTCCGGGCAGGAGTGTTTGGCTGAAAACACACGATCGTTATGCTCGCCCTTCATCCAGGATAAAATCGCGATATCACCACCTAAACGTAGCGCGGTTTCAAAACTTTCTGCAATGCGGTTACCTAAGTCATCACGGACTTTAAAACGGTCCACCACCACTTCAATGGTATGTTTTTTCTTTTTGTCCAGTTCAGGTGGCGGATCAATTTCCATGATCTCGCCATCGACGCGGGCGCGGACGAAACCCTGGCTTTGTAGCTGTTCAAACAGCGCCGTATATTCACCTTTACGTTCACGCACCACCGGTGCTAATAGTAAAAGAGCAGTGCCTTCTTCTAATGCTTTGACTGCATCGACCATTTCAGTAACCGTTTGTGCCACCATCGGCAGATCATGTTCAGGACAGAACGGTGTACCGACACGCGCATACAGCAGGCGTAAATAGTCATAAATTTCGGTAATGGTACCCACGGTCGAACGCGGGTTATGACTGGTAGATTTCTGTTCGATGGCAATCGCTGGACTCAAGCCTTCAATAGAATCCACTTCCGGTTTTTCCATCTGGGAGAGGAACTGGCGGGCATAGGCAGACAGCGATTCCACATAACGGCGCTGACCTTCGGCATATAAGGTATCAAAGGCAAGCGAGGACTTTCCTGAACCAGACAGTCCCGTAATCACCACAAACTTGTCGCGTGGTATATCAAGGTTCACATTTTTCAGGTTATGGGTACGTGCGCCTCGAATACGGATGTGGCTTTGGCTCATGCAAGGATCCTAGAATATTCATCAAAAACCCTTATATGATACCGGATGAAAAATGTTCAAGTGCAAATAAAAGTATTTTAAACGTCAAGTTATGTCGGTGATTGGTCAATTCATCACAACATTAACAAACGCAGTAGTCGATTGCCTAAATATTCACAATGATCATGTACAAGGCCAATACCTAATAAGCCATTGCATAATGGCGTTCAAAGATAGACTCGATCTCTTCAAAGCAGCGTTCACGTGACACATCATGATGCAGACGTGCATAAAAATTGACTTCATTTTCCAGAATGTGCAGAAAGTCCTCATAGTCTTTTTGGAAAAAATCCAGGTCGAGCAAATCGTTACGTCGCGCCTGATGACAGCGATACTTTTCAATAAATTTCAGCAGATGTTTCTGGATATGCGTGTTGGTATGGTAAATCAGATAAGTCGCTGCCGAGCTACAATCTGGACAGCCTTGTTCCAAATAGATTTCTTCATTATTGAGCCAGCAACATTGCAGGGTAAAAAATGCCCGAATCGCTTCGGTGCCTAAAGTGTGCATATCATCTGCCTCTTTCCGGGATTGATTTTATTAATTGATAATTATTCTCAATTATTGTTCGGCAATTTGGGGCTTATAGCTAGGTCTAGCGTACCGGCCAGTTCTATCCTTGTTTTTTTCAGACTAAGCCGTTTTTATGATCGGTTTATGACAGTAGAAATTTTTTGATCAGCTATAACCAAAAAGCCCTATCTTAAACAGGGCTTTTTTTATTCGTCCGTCTTATTCATCCAGACCAGGCCACTGGCGTTGCTCAAAGGCACTGTCCCAGAACAACCATTCCAGACGGGCCGCATGCGTATAAGCTGCATGCATTTTTTCTAGTGTATCGGCATCAACACGCGCCGCAACACGGTCAACGGTCGCAATCACATTCCGCACCGCAGTGTGGAATTCTTCTCCTGAATAGGTATCCACCCAAGCCTGATACGGATTATTCGGCGCAGAGTTGTCGACAATATCTTTGCCAACTTCGGCATAAATCCAGAAACAAGGCAGCAACGAGGCCAGCACCACCGGGTAGCTTTCCGACCAGGCGGTCGAAGTCAGATAAGAGGTATAGTGATGACACGCCAAAGTCAGCGGGGTATTTTCAAACTGCTCTTTGCTAATGCCGAAATCTTGCATAAAGCCATCATGCAGGCTACGTTCCACCACAATCGCAATTTTGGCTGCCTCGGCAAACTGGATTACATCGTCCGCTTCAAAAGCTTTGGCGGCACACACGGCCAGTGCACGGCCATAGGCCAGTAAATAATGCGCATCCTGAATCACATAATGACTAAAGGCTTCACGGCTTAAAGTACCTTGCGCCAGTTGCTGATTAAAGGGCAGGGCCAGGGTCTTCTGATAAAGTCCGAGATTACGTTGCCATACCTCTTGTGAAAAACTCATGCTGAAAATCCTTCGCAGTTCAAGTTAAACCATGCGGCACTATAGCAAAGATCGGGCTGTTTAAAAGATCGGCAAATTTTAAAAACAGAAAATAAGATAAAACAGCTCAGGAAGTGCTTTGGTTTATGCGCTAAAAGTTTCATAATTAGCTTAACTTTTCCTATTCGTATAGCTGCTCTCTCGCAGCCATACATTTATTTAATTTATCCAAGGTCGTTGTGTATGTTGAAACATTTTGGTTTCTCGATTGCATTTTCGATCGTGTGTCTTGGTTTGTCTGCGTATTGGGGTTATACCCATGGTCCTGACGCAGGCCTGCAAACCATGCTCACAGCGCTGACCATTACCGCTATTCTGGCGATTATGGAAGTGTCGTTGTCCTTTGATAACGCGGTTGTCAATGCCTCAGTCCTACGGGGTTGGGATCATTTCTGGAAAATGCTGTTCCTGACAGTCGGTATTCTGATTGCAGTCTTCGGGATGCGTTTGATCTTCCCAGTGGTCATTGTTGCAGTGACTGCAGACCTGGGCTTTATGGAAGTAGTACGTCTGGCCCTGAATGATCCGAAAGAATATTCAGCACGTTTAATGGCACATCATCCTGAGATTGCTGCTTTTGGTGGTGCTTTCCTGTTGATGGTATTCCTGAACTTCTTCCTGGATGAAGAAAAAGACACGCATTGGTTCAGACGGGTGGAACGCCGTCTGTCCAATCTGGCCAATGTGCCGGCGATGTCGGTGTTTATCGCACTGGTAGCCTTGTTAATTATGGCAGCCAATGTCGATGAAGCTAAGCGTCTGGCAGTGACTATGGCGGGGATCTGGGGCATCGTGATTTATATCGGGGTGCAGGTTCTGAGCCATATGCTCGGTGGTGAACCGGAAGTCGATGAAGAAGGCAATGCCATTCGTCATGATGAAAATGGCGTACCGACAGGTGTAGTGAAAGCCGGTATTGGTGGTTTCCTCTATCTAGAAGTCCTGGATGCCTCTTTCAGTTTTGATGGCGTGATCGGTGCCTTTGCGATTACCTCAGACGTGGTCATCATCATGCTGGGTCTGGCAATTGGTGCGATCTTTGTCCGTTCAATGACGATTTATCTGGTTGAGCAGGGCACATTGGATGCTTATATCTACCTGGAACATGGTGCGCATTATGCCATCGGTGCACTGGCTTTCATTATGATTGCCAGCGGAACCGGTCTGCATGTGCCAGAAGTGGTAACCGGTCTGATCGGTGTAGCCTTTATTGTCTGGGCAGTATTTGCCTCGATTCAATACAAAAAGCGTCAGGCGGCTTTAGACAAATAAAGCGCTGTTCCTGAATAAAAAGCGTAGCTCCTGCTGCGCTTTTTTGTTTTTAGATTGGCATCATCTTTATTTCAAATAAAATTCATGTCTTATTAATGAGCTGAATGTCCTATAATCTGGGCTCCAGATTAATTAACCCAATCGCCATAATTTATGATGAATGCTTTAGAACGTCGTTCAACCTTTGCCCTGAGCAGTATTTTTGCACTGCGCATGCTGGGGTTGTTTATGATTATCCCGGTATTTTCTGTGGCAGGGCAGGCATATCAATATGCGACGCCTGCACTAATCGGTTTGGCGGTCGGGGTCTATGGTCTGACCCAGGCACTGTTACAGATTCCATTCAGCCTGATTGCGGACCGTTATAGCCGTAAGCCACTGGTGGTTTTAGGGCTGCTACTATTTGCGCTGGGCGGTGCAATTGCGGCCATGTCGGACACCATTTATGGCGTGATTATCGGCCGTGCAATCGCTGGTGGTGGTGCGGTATCCGCTGTGGTGATGGCACTGCTGGCAGACGTTACCCGTGAAGAAAACCGCATGAAAGCCATGGCAATGATGGGCATGAGTATCGGCCTGTCCTTTGTGGTGGCCTTTAGTCTGGGGCCTTGGCTAACGGGTCTGGTGGGCATCTCTGGGTTGTTCTGGGTCACCACGGTGATGGGCCTGGCGGCGATTGCCATGCTGTTGATGGTGCCGAAAGTCACGCGGCATCATAAAAACTTTCAGCAGGGCTATCTGGCACAGTTGAAACAGGTAATCAAAATCGGGGATCTGAATCGTCTGCATGTGTCGGTCTTTACCCTGCATTTATTGCTCACCGCCATGTTTATCTATGTGCCTTCACAGCTGATCGAATTTGCTGATCTGCCACTTTCCAGTCATGGCTGGGTATATTTGCCGCTGTTGGTACTGAGCCTGTTTTTTGCTTTTCCGAGTATTATCCTGGCAGAAAAATACCACAAAATGCGCGCGATTTTTCTGGTGGCCATTACCGGTATTATTCTGGGTTTAATGGTGATGGCATTTGGTTTTGAATCCAAATATGTCTTGCTGATTGGTCTAGGGTTGTTCTTCATTGCCTTTAATGTGATGGAAGCCCTGTTGCCGTCTTGGTTGTCGAAAGCGGCACCGATCCAGTCCAAAGCGACGGCAATGGGCGTAAATGCCAGCAGCCAGTTTTTAGGGGCTTTCTTTGGCGGTATGATTGGCGGACAATTGCTGCTGCTAAACAATACCTCGATGGGCTGGAGTATCCTGACAGGAATCGCGATCATCTGGCTGCTGATGAGTTTTGGCCTGGCTCAGCCACGCTATCTGTCATCGCTGGTGTTGCGTTTGCCGGAAAGCAGACAAACTGACGAATGGACTTCTCAGCTTTTGGCGATTCGTGGTATTGAAGAGGTCGTGGTGATGTCTGAACAGCAAGTTGCCTATGTAAAAGTCGATAAACAGCAGATTGATGATGCTTCGCGACAACAATTAACGCACTTGTTGGGTAAAGAGGTAGCCATTTAAGCATAACTCTTATAAAGTAAAATACAGAAATATATAGGAAGTAAACGGCAAATGCGTGGTGTAAATAAAGTTATTTTAGTGGGTACTTTGGGTAAAGATCCGGAAACCAAAACTTTTGCAAATGGTGGCTCTCTCACTCAATTTTCGATCGCAACCAGCGATTCGTGGACAGATAAAAGTACCGGTGAACGTAAAGAACAAACGGAATGGCACCGTATCGTGTTGCATAACCGTTTAGGTGAAATTGCGCAGCAATATCTTCGTAAAGGCTCAAAAGTATATATTGAAGGTTCATTACGTACCCGTCAGTGGACTGACCAGAATGGTCAGGAACGCTATACGACGGAAATTCGTGGTGAGCAAATGCAGATGCTAGACTCTAGCCGTCCTCAAAATGATCAGGGCGAGAGCAGCTTTAACCAGCCACGCTTTAATAACAATAATCAGGCGAACAACAACCAGGGCGGTTATGGTAATAACCCGCAATCGGGTTATGGTTCAGCACCACAGCAAGGCGGTTTTAACAACAACCAGGGCGGCGGTTATGGCAATAATAACCCGAGTGGTTTTGCGCCGAAATCTGCACCTGCTCCAACAGCAGCGCCTGCAGTAGATCTAGATGATGACTTACCTTTTTAATTTATTAGAACGGTAAATCATCATTAAAACCCACCTGAATACGGTGGGTTTTTTATGTCTTGAATATTTGTATTGAGTTTGCATAAAGCCCGACTTATTAAAAGAATCATAAATCTTAAAACATCAGGTTGCTTTTGATCGGAACAACTCTGCATCGAGAAAATAAATAAGATGAACAATACTCATAGAAATTTATGATCTAAAAAAGCGATCATTTTTATAAAAACTTGCGGTTTTACCTATTTCGAAATTTTTCGTATTCTAGCTTCACAAGATAAGCAATCCCAGAAATAAGCCAGAGGAAATATCTCATGAGTTTAATCAATACTGAAATCCAACCATTCAATGCAACTGCTTACCACAATGGTCAGTTCATTGAAGTTTCTGAGCAAGACCTGAAAGGTAAATGGTCAGTGGTGTTTTTCTATCCTGCAGATTTTACCTTTGTTTGTCCAACTGAATTAGGCGATCTTGCTGATCAGTATGCTGAATTCCAGAAAATGGGTGTAGAAATCTATGGCGTGTCTACCGATACTCATTTCACTCATAAAGCTTGGCATGATACCTCTGACGTGATTGGTAAAATCCAGTATCCATTGATTGGTGATCCAACCTGGACTTTGTCTAAAAACTTCGAAGTACTGATTGAAGCTGAGGGTTTGGCAGATCGTGGTACTTTCGTGATTGATCCAGAAGGTAAAATCCAGATCATTGAAATCAACGCGGGTGGTATTGGCCGTGATGCACAAGAGCTTCTGCGTAAAGTGAAAGCTGCACAATATGTACATGCGCACCCAGGTGAAGTTTGTCCGGCAAAATGGAAAGAAGGTGAAGCAACACTTGCTCCATCAATCGACCTGGTGGGTAAAATCTAATTCAAACCTAGTTCTTTGAAGCAAAAAATCCAGCACAAGTTGCTGGATTTTTTATTTTTTTAGTTTAGAGATTTATGAATTCTAGACAAAAACATCATGCCATTTGATTTCTATTTGAGAACAAAATGAGAATTGAGGAATTGCACTCTATGCTTTTTAAGCGGCTTATGAGAGGCAATCAAGTAAGCGCAATACCCTGCTGCATGATTGACTAGGCATGAAAACAAAGAAGCCTCTGCTTTCGCAGAGGCTTTTATTTTATAAGGCGCTGTAGTTTCTTGTCGTTTTAAACAATTTTCGCATAAACGCATCTGAATGGAACCGGATGAATTTATGGTTTTCTTATACTGCGAATCATAGGTATTTAAAAAGTATTTGTCAACCAAGGATTATAAAAATGGTTAATTAAATCATTTGTTTTTAAAGCGAATTTTCAAGTTTTTAGATAAAAATATGAATAAAATCTTAGATTTGATGGAATTTTAACTAAGGCAGAAAAATGAATAAAAAGCAGGTGAAATTGAACAAAAAGGCCTTTACGAAAAACATATATTCTGGAAGATTTTAATAACCTGTTTGATTGGCGCATGGTACATAATTTCTGTAGTTTTTCAATGACGGATGATCAGTTTGGATATCGCAGTAATTGGTAGTGGCATGGCCGGACTGGCTACAGCCAGAATTCTCCAGGACGCAGGGCATCACATCACGATTTTTGAAGCACTTCCAGGTCGCGGCATGGACAGTCATAGCCTTGAATTTGAAGGGGGCCTGATTGACGCACCTTTACGTGTGATGAACCCCTATCTGTGGAAAAACACCCTGAGTCTAGCCACACATCTGGGCATTAAAACTTATCCGGTGCGGACCTATATGGCCTGCAGCTGGTTATTTGAAGATAAAACTGAAACCTGGCTGACCACATCGCGTAGCCGAATTGGCAATATCCCGATCATCAATAACCGGAAAGGCCTGCAACAATATGGCTGGCGTCTGGTCAAAGGCCTGTTGCAGTTAAAAGTTGCATTGACCAAATTCTTTAAATCGAAAAATCAGGACATCAGCCTGTCAGAATTTATCAATCGTAACGAGATTGAAGAAGTGTTCTGGCACGGTGCGGTGATGCCGGTGCTATATACCATCTGTACCTGCAATCCGAAAACCATTGGTGAATGGCCAGCTAAACCGTTGTTAATTTTTCTGCGTCAATTAACCGATGGCGATGCGTTACTGCGTCTGCAAGGCGGTACACCAGCGTTGGTCGATAAGCTGATTGAAGGCATTCAGATTGAAGACGGTTCAGCAATTACACTGGTACAAGAGCAGGGCGATCAGGTCAAAGTTGAAAATGCGGCCGGTTATTCAAAACTGTTTGACCGGGTGATTGTCGCGACACCGACCACCAAAATTGAGGAGTTCCTGGATCCGGTACAATTCGCCAGTGAAATTGAATTATTGAAGAAATTCAAATTCGAACAAGGCGAACTGGTGATTCATACCGATGCCAGCGTAATGCCGCCAAAACGTAAAGACTGGGCCGTACTCAGCTATATGATGGACCGTAAATTTACTCGTCAGCAATTTACCGTGTGGCTTAACTCGATTGAACCTTCTTTGGTTGGCAAGTCGGCCGTGTTTCAGACCTGGCGTCCGGTAACCGAGATTGATCCGAAGAAAGTGATCAAATCGGTAATGCTGACACGTGCAGTCGTCGATGCTAATACGGTGGCACTGAATAAGGAATTGCAGCAACGTCATCTGGATGCCAACCGTAAGGTCTTCTTCTGCGGTTCATGGTCATGTGACGGTTTGCCGATTCTGGAATCGGCAGTGACCTCAGCGATGAAGATTGCAGAAATCTTTGGTGCGCCTTTACCATTTCAGGGTTTAAAACCTGTGGTTGAGGTTGCTCCGCAACTGGGTTATTAATCCATGCAATGGCTTCAGGCACTGCGTCAGCATCTTCCCCAGCACAAGTATGCAATTGATGCCGCTGTGTTGGGCGATCACGCGCAATTGCCCTGGAGCAATTTAGGGTATTGGCAAGCCGGTCAGCAGGATTATGCGGCTGCCTGTCGTATGCTGGCCGATCACCTTGCGCAAACTGTAAATTTAAATTCAAAAGATAAACTGCTGGATTTGGGCTGCGGTCAGGGCGCCAGCTTGCTGCACTGGCAGCAACATTATCAGGTGCAATATCTGGCCGGGGTTGAGCTGCAGGCTGCCTGTGTGGCTAATATTCAGCAACATTTGCCAGAACTGAATGCCATTTATCAGGCGTCATTTTTGCGTTTAAAAGAATTGCCATTTTCCCAGCGTTTTGATGTGGTGTTGTGCCTGGATGCGGCTTATCACAGTCCTGTGCCTTTATTCTTGGAGCAGGTCCGCAGTGTTTTAAATTCAAATGCACGGATTAGTTTTCATCATCTGGTTTTGTCCGAGCGTTGGGAAAATTTAAATGCATTACAACGGCGTAAATATCAGTTTTTATTGAAATCTGCCGATGTGAATTTAAAAGATTTAATGACAGTGGGTGCATTATATGCCTGTCTGGATCGTTTTGAATTTAAAAATATCCAGATTCAGGATCTGTCCGAGCCGGTATTTTCAGGCTTTGCGGATTATGTGCAAAAAACTTTGAATTCAAAAGCATCAGATGATCAGGCTCAAGGTTCAAAACTGGATCATTTTAAAATTCAGATGACAGCGAAACTATGCCGAAAATTATATCAGGAAGGGATTGTGAGATATGTGCAAGTGACGGCACAATCGAAGCACTAGAAAGTGCAAAAAGACTCAGCTGAAAATACCAAAACCCAGAAACATCAAAGCCTCACTAAAAAGCGAGGCTAAGATATGGTGCCGGCACACGGATTCGAACTGTGGACCTACTGATTACAAGTCAGTTGCTCTACCAACTGAGCTATGCCGGCATGGTGGAGTGCATTTTACAGATTTTTTTGGGTCACGCAAGCCAAAAAATAACCGTTTAAACTGTTTCGGCAGGATTTGTTTATTTTGACCGAATGGATGAAAAGTTCTGTTTTTGATTATGTGCAAAGAAATGGCCCATATGTGCAGATATGGGCGAGGGTGAAAGCATAGGATTTGCTATGGATATGAGTTGGTTATAAGGTTTATCTGTTTTTCAGGATGCGATCTAATTCTTGTGCACATTCCTCTAAAGTAAAGGCCATATCAAACTGCATTTGAGGTTTGAGTTCTTGAGCGAGGCTTCTCCACTGTTCGATGAGTCTCAAGGCTTTTTGAATTTTATGTTTATTGATGTCCTTGGCAATGGTTGGGGTATAACCGCCACGTTTTGCATTTTTAATCTGTTTGGCATAGTTTGCGCTGTTATTCATGTTCGCTCTCCGAATAGCAGTGTATCTATTTTTTAACTTCAAATTTGAATGGCCCGGTTCACTTGGTTATTTCTTTCTATCCTGTGGTTTTTATTCTCCTTTTAGTTGATTTATAAGCAACATAACATAGCTTTGATGACAATAAAATTAAGCTATTTCTGTGCCAGTTTTTTGTTTGAACACATAAATAAAAACCTGAAATGAATGGCGTACAAAAACTGCACAATTCATCAGTTTTTTGGCTGATGAAAAATGAAGATTTTTAAAAATAGAATTGAGCGTAAGTGTTGTGTTGCAAAAGATTTTTATGAACGAGGACTGGTATTAATTCAATGCCTTTGCCTAAGGCGATAGATAATAATATTTTAAGATCTAAGCAGATAATTTTTTTTACTGATGGGATGATGGATAAAATTAAATATAAAAAAACCCGAATCATGTGATTCGGGTTTTTAAATTCTGGCGGTGAGAGAGTCCGTCAGGTTTATAATCTAAATACATGAAATAGTTAAACATGAAATTTCATGTAAGTAAATATACCGTCATTTGTACCGTCAAGGTATCGTAACAGGTGTCCAACTAGAATAGCCAGAATTTTGACTAGGGAAAATAACGATTTCTATATTTCCGTTTTTGGTTTGACCAATAAAGATGTCATCTCGAATATTTAATTGGCGTATTAAGTGTGCTCCACTAGCAACATAGTAAAGTCGATATTCTTGTCGAGAAGGGTGGTTGGCTCGTGCATTATACCAAGTGATATTAATAGGTTGCGGTGTTCCAGAATGTCCGGTTCTAATAGTAGCCAGATGTCTGTATTTAGTGTCATCGTTAGACGCTATTGTTCCAAAAATATCCTGAAGTTTACTTACTCCATGTAATTCATGTTGATTTGAAACTGAAGCATCTATGTCGGATGCAGTTACAGTTTTCATAAAAGCTTTATCATAAGCTTGCATAAAATTTCCTATTGATAGATATAAAAATTATTTGATTAAAAAGTATTCTTTTGGGGCGGGGAATAACAATTCAAGATACTGAGGTTTAATTTTAAAAAGAGGACCTTTTTCTGTTGTTTTACCTGTCATGTCTTTACGTTTAATTAAATGATCCATTGTGATGATTTGCTGTTCCATCAAAAGTAAGAATTGGCTAGCTAAAGGATTCTTAGTGTGTATGACAGATTTAAGAGTAAAGTATTCATCTTCACCGATTGTTTGTGTATTAGCCTTAATCCAGAAGGTTTCACGGTGCTTTTCTAGTAGTTTATTTCTGAGTGTCTCACCAAGCCAACTTACCACATTACCATCCTGCTCATGAACTTCATTCAATATGTCGTTATTAAAGTCGATTTCAAAACCTAAGCCTTGGGAGTTATATTTATTTGTTGATAAGGTGCAGTAAAGTTTTAAGTCACCATTACGGGGATAACCGTATTTATCTACGATTTCCTTACTACTTTTTAATGTACTAATTGTCCAATCGGGAACTTGTGCAAATAGAGTAGTGCGATTGGATGCTTTGTTTAGTCGCGCAGATTTAAGCTCAATACCTTTGTAATCTGGGTAAGGTGAAGAATTTGCTGAAATACCTAAAGCATGTTCTATTGTCATTCCAATAGCTGTATCACCCGATTTAATTGCTTTCAATGCACCGTTCTTACTTAATATTTGCAATTTGTCTAATAGCTCTTGAGCTACAGCTTCATAGTCATTAATGATTTGATTAAGTAATTGGTTTTGAGATAAGTCGAGTTTTGAAATATTAAATACATAGAGTATTCCTTTATCTATGATTAGAGCGATTTCATCACCGGGTTGAGCACAATTTTTTAAGCCATAAATCCAGATTCTAGGGTCTCCTTTTTTAGTCTCTGGGCGGTATAGGCTTACCTTTTGATCTTGAGCTTCGTTATTGGAAATCACTAATATACAAGGGTTTAAGACTTTAAAAGTTGTGCCTTGAGGTTGATCATCATAATTATGATATTGATGATCTTTAAAATAGATGCGTAATGAACCGACTGCATCCATGATGGATTTGTGTAGACCAGTTTGGGTAATAGACAGCAAGCCGTAATCAATACCTTTTTGAGCAAGATACCTGCGGTTTTTTAGTGATAACTCGTTTTGTTCGATTGATAGAGTGACTTGTGTTCTCTGATTCATATTAGAAAATTTTCAAACCCTGGATTTTTGTTAGAGTCTACTTTAGAATAGGTTAGTTTTTAAAATTTTCTGGGTTTATTTTGAACTATATCGAGCTGTTCGCCGGTTGTGGTGGTCTATCTTTAGGTCTTGAAGCATCGGGCTATAATCTAGTGGTTGCTAATGAACTGTCGCCAATGGCTTCAGAGACGTTTTCATATAATTTTTTTAATGAAAAGTTAGAAGGAAATACTGATCCTCAACATACTCTCTGGATTAAATCGAATTTTTCAAAGGAGGAGATGAGTAAACGCTTACGAGAAAACACACGGTCTTATCCTTCTATGGATGAGCCGGGCTATTGCGATATTCAAGATGATACAAATCTAAATAAAAAGCTTCTTGTGGGAAGTATTATTGAACTTAATAAACTTTTAGAAAAAGAACCAGAACTATTAAAACAGATTCATGACCATAGCTTACAAGGTGGTTTGGATTTAGTTTCTGGTGGTCCACCGTGTCAAAGTTTTAGTATGGCTGGTCTACGTCAGTTAGGTAATGAGAGAAATACCTTACCGTGGGAGTTCGCTAAATTCGTTGAGAAAACACAGCCTAAATTTGTACTTTTAGAAAATGTCACCGGAATTTTAAGAGCCTTTAATACCGAAAAAGGACAGTTTTATGCTTGGTATGAAGTCGCTAAAGCCTTTGCAGGTATTAACTATGTGCCACTTTGTCTGCATGTAAATGCTAAATATGCAGGTGTTGCTCAAAATCGTCCACGTTTTATTTTGTTAGGTGTGCGACAAGATATATATATCAATCTGCGAGATAAGCTAAATGTGATAGAAAAAAATGCATTTGAGCGAAGCTTTCAATTCTTGGAGAAAGTAAAAACTAATCCGGAATTAGAATACGGTCACCTAGATTATTATGATGTCGATAGTGATACTGAATTTTTTAAGACCTCCTTTTTAAAGCCATTAATAGCATTTAAGGGGGCAGAATTCACTGTACAAGATGCGATTCAAGATTTGTCTGAAACAGCTAAATTAAAGCCATCTGAATATGTGAAAAAGTTAGATAATTTATTTAATCCTTTACTTGGTTTACCGCAAAGTTTGAGTAATTACGAGTTACGGTCCAATGGTATTCATGTGAAAAAGCGTTTTAAGCTCTATCAGAACTTGAATTTAGTATCCAAGGATGTAAAAAAAGAAGTACAGCAAGTATTAAAAGGGAATAGCGATTCTTTATCCGAGAAAGCATTTAGCGAGCTTTTGCCTTTAGAGTTTTTAAATGAAGAAAGTAAATTAATTCGTTTTGATAATCCGAATTGTTTAATTGCTTACTTAAATGAGCATCAAACAAAAAAACAAACA
The DNA here is from genome assembly GCF_024129115.1 of Acinetobacter lwoffii. Taxonomy (GTDB): domain Bacteria; phylum Pseudomonadota; class Gammaproteobacteria; order Pseudomonadales; family Moraxellaceae; genus Acinetobacter; species Acinetobacter lwoffii_T. The sequence goes on along the minus strand of NZ_JAMXXO010000003.1, from coordinate 52,124 downwards.
CAAAAGGCTCTAGTTCCTAATCAGCCTGCTCCGGCTGCTTTGTCTATTCCGGATGATGCTTGTCATTATAGTGACCTTAGAACGCTTACAGTGCGTGAAATGGCTCGTATTCAGTCCTTCCCAGATAACTTTAAGTTTCTATCAAAAGTCACGACAGGAGGGCAAATGCGTAAGTTTGAAGTACCTCAATATACGCAAGTGGGAAATGCTGTTCCGCCATTGTTAGGATATGCTTTGGGTCAATCGGTTAAGTACTTAATTGACTTATATAGTCAAGAATAAGTTGGAATGATACGTTAACTTTTAGTTAATTTTAGGAAAGTATAAGAAGTCATAGAAAACCTTAAAATTTATGAATGTTCTCCATAGCGTGAATTGAAATTTTTCTAGGACTTCGCTCATTTTAATCCGTCTAGTGAGTTTATTCCACTAAACTGATCTAGACATCAAGAGTAACTGCATCCATATTGCTCTTCAAATTTTACTTAAAGTAACTTAGAAATTTTCTTAGGAAAAGCAGTCTGAGAAGTCATAGTTAGCTTTTGTATTTATAGTATGAGTTCATACATTACCTTAATTAATACCTATATGTTATTAGGCACAGCTAAATATAATAAACCGCCGTAGCTACGGCGGTTACTAGTATTAAGTACGGCGATTATTATCTAAAACTCATCCGAAATTTGCGACTCTAGAACTTATTTGACAAGTTCTTTACCGACTCTCGTAGCCGCTCATTCAGATGTTGATTTATACAAATAAAGTTTTTGAACTCTCGATAATGACCATTTTTAAGAATTGGGGTAGAGAGCTTTTGTCCGTATGGGCGGATATAAAGTGAATAAAGTTTTCTTTGTTCAAGTGTCGCCGTATCATGCAGTTGAGTAAACGTAAGCTTCTTGAAGCTATTTTTCACAACATTCCGTAAATCCTCTAGAGCATGATCAAGGTTGCTTAATCTTACCTCCGCTCTCAAACGCCATTCTTGATGGGGTAGAGGGCGTTTATTATGATCCGTTTTCTTAAAGTAAAAATGATAGTAAACATCATCCTTACGATAGTCATTGACTCCAATATTAAAGCCTTGAATTAGTAGATTCTTAAGCCTAATCGGCTCATAGGGGATGCTCTGATTTTCGCCCTTTAGTCTAAAAATTCGGATGCTATGTACATCGGCATCAAACTGAATTGATTTGAATAGAGCGGTTAAGAACTCAGGTGGCGCATTGTAAAAATCGTGTGCAAGCTCAATGCACGTAATTCTAAAATTATATGCACCGTAATTCTTCTTAAGAGCATGAACGATTTTATGAATGCACTTTTTATTGTTCACATCATGAATGCGAATGTTAAACGTGCATGAAGCTACAGTATCGGTATTGACCGTAGTTTTATGGCTATGTTCTTCAGTAATAAAATGCTTCTTACCCATTTTTTCCGTAAGAAACTTTTTGATATAGCTTCTTTGAGTCGCCTTAGTAGTGTTAAAGCTCACATTAATAAAATCAATTTGGGATTTAATTTTGATCAGGTTTTGTTGCACCTGAATGGATGCACCATTTTTAAAGCTGAGCATTTTTGGTTTCAGCTTTTTACGATCAAATTCATAGTTGTGAATGTTACTCTTTTCGATAATATTCTGATGTTCTGCTACTTCTACAGCATGATTCCATTTGGATTGATAATGGTTTAGAAGATTATGTAGATGATCGATGCTAGATGTCATAGTGACATAGTTTGGACGATTGTCCTGTACAGATTCTAAGTGCATAACAGTATTTCAAATTCGTTCAAGGAAAGCATATGCACTATCGCAATGCACATGCTTAGTTTGCTTACTCGACTAAATATTTTTCGACAGCAGTATCAATTAATAAGGTCTTCAATCCCTTATAAATGATCGTGTATTCTGTTGTAGAGGAGCTTTTTTCTTCTACCTCTAGAATTTCACTGTGTCTTAAAATATCTGCAAAAAGTTCAGTGCTGATAATTGTTAAATTCATCAGACTTTACTCTGCGGTAAGCGACGGATTAAATTTTCTTTTAGGTCGAGTGCATTGGTATCGACTCTATTGAGAATGAGGTAATCAACCATATAGTTGACAGCCACATTGATCCCTTGTCCTGTACTAAGATCAAATGTCCCATCATTCTCTTTTAATAGATTATGAATCGTATCATCGATGATCTCTTGTTTTAGCTTAGCCAGCTCTTCAGAGCATTTGCGGTTCATTACTTCAGTCATGTTGTTTCCTTTATTTTGGTTCACCTGAGCTTAGGTGAGAGGTTATAAATGCCACTAATGTGGTTTTGGTGTATCGTCTTTCGCCGTTGATGACTTGGACATTCAGTTTGTATCCATCTTGATGAAGGTATTGAGAGGGATTAATCATCAGATACCGATACCAAGCCTTTTGAGAGCGTAAAGGTAGCCATTGGGCTAGAAACCTTGCGGCTTCCCAAGTTGTAAATAATTCGTTTTGCATTACTGTTTTGACTCAAGCCATTCGATTAGGTCAGTGGTACGCCACGCGCTCACACGTTCACTTAGGCGCACAGGTGCAGGCATATCACCTTTGCGAACTAAGTCGTAGATAGTTGAACGACCTAATGGCAAGATGCCTGAAGATGGTGGGCGAGCCTTGATCTTTCTCTCTAAACCTTCTTTGGTTTTGTAAATGCGTTCTTTATGTTCGGCGGTTGTGGCGAGTTGGCAGATTCGCCAATAGTCACGTTCAAGTAAGCGTTTATAGATGTTTGGATCTTGTGGGGACATAAATAGCTCCTCATCATTACGGTAGTGCTTCGTAGTGATGAGAAGTTTAGTCAGAACTAAAAACCACAGTGGAAAAACCAAATAAATCAGTTTTTGTACCAAAGTAATATCTTTTTAATTTATTGATAATTAATATTTAATTGTTGAAAAAGTTATATCAAATTTTGGTTAATAGATACTTTTCTATTTCTTTATTTGCTGTGCCGAAAATTTCAGCCATTGAGCCAGTAATCTGCACATCCTCAATCAGATTATTTTTTGCAAATTGAATAAAATCATTTTGTGTAATTTTGGGATGAGGTTGCTTCGCTTTAATAGTGGCGTTCATTACTCCAATAATTTTTAGCAGTTTCTCATTTTCATTTCTGAGAGATTCAATCTTTTTCTCATTAATAGTAGGGGCCGTTTTAAGAAATTTTTTAAGGCTTTCTTCAGTTATCCGTAGATTACATTTAGTTAAGGGAACACCTAAAACACATCCATTTTGTTCCAGTTTGGCGATATGCAACGGAACTAATTTGAATGAATCTAATAAAGGAGCTTTGTAGAACAACTCCTTATCTTTTTTTGTCACATTTAGATGATAAAAGTCATAAAACTCTTGTTCGTCACAATCTCTAAACAAGACGTATTCTTGATGTTTAAATATCTTTTTTCTTTTATCTTTAATTTTGATAAGCGCATTTATGATAATCGTTTCAGAAATTGAGCCGTCTACCAAAGACTTAATATCTTCTAGATGATTATCATCGGGGAACATATATGTTGGCTTTGATTTGTAAAATTTTTGAATGCTTTTATCTTGGATTGGTTCGGAGCTAGAGGAGGCTGTAATTTCTGCAACATATCCCTCGACTTGAAAAACGACATCTACCTTCCTTTCATGAATTAAATCTACAAGATCTGTATCAACATATTGAACTTTTAAAGTTTGGTTGATTTTGTTTAATGCACGCTTTAAAGGTAGATAGCCGTTTTTACGCATGAAGATTACGCCGTTTGTTTATGTTGGAAGGAGATAATATTGTCTTCATTCTGAGGTTTGAATACTGATACATCACCACCTTGACGTAAAGTGTCCAAATAATCCGCCCATAATTGCATTAGCTCACGTCTACGGCGTAAAAACTTAGTTCGGTTATAAGCTGTACCATTGGGATCACGTACCGTATGAGCTAATTGATGCTCAATAATATCTACCCGATATTCAAGCTCTTCACCCAAGATAGTACGAGCTGTTGCTCGGAAGCCATGCGCCGTGTGCTTGCCTCTATAGCCAAGCCTGATAAGTGCTTGTCGAATCGTATCTTCACTCATACTTTCATGTGGTGATTTCACACTAGGGAAAACAAATTCAGAGGTTGTCCGCATATCTTCGAGCTGTTTCAAAATATCGAATGCTTGTCGAGAGAGTGGAACGATATGCTCTTGATGAGTCTTAGAAGCACGAAAGCACAGACGCTGATTTTCAAAATCGACGTGTTCCCATAATAATTCACGGATCTCATTTGGACGTTGATAGATATAGGCTGAGAGCTTTAATGCAAGCTCTGTTCTTAAACGTGCACGAGGATTCTCCGTATGATATCGCCAAATCTTCTGGAGCATTGTTTTAAGCTCTGATTCGCTTACTACGGCGTTATGATTACCTTTAATAGGTTTGGGTAAGGTAATGTCATAAGCTGGGTTATATGTGATCAGACGGCGTTTAAACGGAAGTTTTAAGACCATACCTATAATAGATTTAACACGGCGAGCCGACTCAAGTGCACCACGCTCTACAAGGCTATTTGTTACATCACGTTCAAGCTGTTCGACACTTAAATCCGTCACAGGTAATTTGCCAATGAACGGCAAAATATCACGATTGAGTTTGCGGATTGTTTCTCGGTCTACTTTGCCTTCAAGCTCACGAATCTTAAGCCACTCAAGGGCAAACTTTTCAAACGTATTCTCTAGCTTGGCTCTAAGTTCATCCCTATGGTGATTACGTTCCTCTGCTGGATCAATACCATCAGCAAGCATGCGCTTTACTTCATCACGTTTTAGACGTGCTTTCTCTAGGGTGACTTCATCATAGACACCCAAGGCTAAGGTATTTCGTTTTTGACTGATTGGACGGCGGTAATCTAAACGCCAATATTTTGAGCCGTTCTTATGAATGAAAAGATACAGCCCACCACCATCAGCATGCTTATTACTGCTTTCAGGATCGTAAGCTAGATTCTTAACGGTTTTAGCTGTCAGTTTGTTGGATTGCTTAGCCAATTTTTAACCTCATTTGACGGTATAAATTTCAGGAAAAAACGAAACTCCCCTCATTAATAGTCGTTTTTAATGAGATACCGTCAAAAGTACCGACAAAGATGTCGGGATACTACTGGACTGCGCCGTAGTGTACAGGCGTAAAAAAAGGCTTAAACCCTTTAGATTTAAGCCTTTTGCACTACGGTTTAGTCCCGTAGAAATCAAATTTGGCGGTGAGAGAGGGATTCGAACCCTCGAAACGCTATAAACGTTTACACACTTTCCAGGCGTGCTCCTTCAGCCACTCGGACACCTCACCATAGGCCGAGGATAATAGCGAAAAAAACCAGCTGTGCCAAGCTGAAACAATTGATTTGCAGAAAAACTTTTAATGCGGTGCTATGATTCGCAAAAATGCTTGTTAAAAAACGAAGACAATATATGCAAAGCACTGCACAAAAGGCAGCTCTCCCGGTGATTACACTGGCTGCGCTTGGGGTCGTTTTCGGAGATATTGGTACCAGTCCGCTCTATGCACTGCGCCAATGCTTCCTCACCGCACATCTCGCCATTAGCGAAGCTTCTGTACTCGGTATCCTGTCCCTGATTTTCTGGTGCATGATGCTTACCATCAGCTTTAAATATGTCATGGTAATCATGCGTGCTGATAACAACGGCGAAGGCGGGATCATGTCACTGTTGGCATTAAACCTGCGTACCACACGAATCTCTGATCAAAAGAAAATATTCCTGATTGCTTTGGGCTTTGTCGGCGCATCGTTATTTTTCGGTGACGGGATTATTACCCCGGCAATCTCCGTGCTCTCAGCCATTGAAGGCCTGAGTATTGCCACACCCATTTTCAATCAGTGGCTGGTGCCTTTATCCATCGGGATTTTGGCCGGGCTGTTTATGGTTCAGCGACACGGCACAGCCACGATGGGCAAGTTTTTTGGACCTTTAACCATGCTCTGGTTTTTGTCGATTGGCGGTTTTGGTTTGTGGAGCATCATCCAGACCCCGTTTGTACTGTGGATGGTGAATCCCTACTGGGCCTATCATTTTGTGGTCGATCAGCCCTATGTGGCTTTTCTGACCATGGGGGCGGTGATTCTGACCATGACTGGGGGTGAAGCGATTTATGCCGATATGGGGCATTTTGGCCGTCTGCCGATTCGTCTGGCCTGGTTCATTATTGTCTTGCCATGTTTATTGCTGAATTATGCCGGGCAAGGCGCCTTGTTACTGCGTAGTCCTGAAGCACTGGCGAATCCTTTTTATATGCTGCTGCCCGACTGGGCCTTATTTCCGATGATTGGACTGGCGACTGCAGCGGCGGTGATTGCCTCACAGGCGGTCATTACTGGGGTATTTTCTATGGTCAATCAAGCCATTCAATTGCGTTATTTGCCGCGCCTGTCAGTCAAGCATACCTCTGCATTGGAGCGTGGCCAGATTTATCTGCCTTTCATTAACTGGATGTTGTTTATCTCGGTGCTGATCCTGATTTTACTGTTTGAAAATAGTGCCAATCTGGCCAGTGCTTATGGCGTTGCGGTGACCATGACCATGCTCTGCGGCACCATTTTGATCTCGATTCTGGCCTATGGCTTCTGGCGTTGGCCGGTCTGGAAAGTAGCGTTATTTGCTGTACCATTCCTGGCACTGGATTTAGTCTTTGTGGCCTCAACGTCCTTGAAAATCACTTCGGGTGGCTGGGTGCCAATTCTGATTGGTGCGGTACTGTTTACGATTCTCATGACCTGGAAAGACGGGCGTGCGTTGGTACTGAACCGGCTGGAACAGGATACCTTGCCGATTGATCTGTTTATTAAAAGTATTTCGATGGGGGAAGGCACCAAGTTTGTGCCAGGCGATGCCATTTTCCTGACCGGTACACCAAATATTGTTCCGCATGCCATGTTGCATAATATTAAGCACAATAAGGTCTTGCATGAACGCAATATCATGTTGACGGTGATTACCCGGGATATTCCTTTTGTTGACAGGCAGGACCGGATTGAACTGGAAAAACTGAGTGAGCATTTTTACCGGGTGTTTATCTATTATGGTTTTAAGGATCAGCCGAATATTCCGGAAGCTTTACAACAGGCCTATGAGCAATGGGATTTTGAATATGACCTGATGCAGATCAGTTTCTTTATTTCACGTGAACGGATTATGCATACTGTGGGTGAGGGCATGGCACCGTGGCGGGAAAAGCTGTTTATTTCTATGCAGCGCAATACCAGTCCGGTCAGTGATTTCTATCAAATTCCACCCAACCGTGTGGTCGAGCTGGGCACCCAGATTCAGATGTAAATAAAATAAAAAGCATAAAAAAAACCAGAGGCACACTCTGGTTTTTTTATGAGAGAAACAATAAATAAATGAGTTTCAGATTATTGTTCGAGTTCTACCGCAGCCGGCACTTCAGGTGCAGCATTCAAAGGTTCTTCCATCAGTACTGGCTCTGCATCAGATTGAGCTGCAATTTCAGTTTGTTCATTGCTCACATCTGCTTCAGTCACAGCCGCTTGTTGCTGTGCTTCAGGCATTGGTTGTTCTGAAGCAATAGCTGCTTGCTGTTGCTCTTCAGACATTGCTGGTACAGCTGCTTGTTGTTCTTCCAGTGTTGGTTGTTGTTGAGGCGTCATCATAGACGTGCTGGCTTCTACTTCTGATTCAGTGGCTGGTTCAACCAGATTGGCCGGCACCTCTGCTTCATTCATACCTGGTTCTGTGACAGGTGGTTGAGGAGAAACAGTACCTGAATTTGGTGCCTGAGTCATTGCTGGATCATTGGGCATTGGTGCCTGTGTGTTTGGCATGGCTGGTTGCGGTGCTGCTGCACGCGGATCGACCAGACGAATCTGACCAGAGTTCACCAAGCTTTCTAAAGAGGCTTCCTGACCATTCACCTTGGTACTAATTTTAGCTTTAGACAAGCTTTCAAGTGTTTCACCTGGTTGAACCGGTGGCTCAGCAAATGCAGCTACGCTGATCACACTTGTGAATAATCCTAAACCTAATGCTTTAGAGAGTTTGGAATTCATGATTGACACCATTGCTAATAATTGTACGAATTGAGATAGGCCGTTAGCTTTACACACTCAATCTACTGAGCCAAACAAAGCTACGCAAACACCGAGAAACCTCATTTAAAAAGAAATAAAATTAGACAGTTTGTTACAACTGCCCGGGATTTTGGATACTTATTGTTTATTTAGTAAACGAATGGTAGAGCCAAGATATACTTCACTTATACAGCTTGTTAAGCTCGGTCAAAATCTGTATTGATCTAAAAAGTACGTGTAAGAATGGCCAAGAAGCAGCGTAAACCCAAGAACTCTTTTTTTCAGTTTTTAAATGATAATAGTATTAAAGTCATTCTGGGCGTGGTGGCTTCGAGTAGCTTCGCCATCGCTTTTGGCCAGGAAAAAATCAGTCAGTGGGTGTCGCTATCCTCTTCCAGTGATTCTGCCTGTCTGAATCAGTTTTATCGGGATGTGCCACCATATTTGATAAAAGACAGTCTGAAAAAAGACAGCTATTCACTGTGTTTTAATGGCTTTAATGTTGGTTATTCCGGGGTATCTAAAACGCCGCTCTGGGTGGCGGAAGCCTTAACGCCAGCACGCTTAAGCCAGAAAATTCCCCGTGAAGATAATTTTCATGAAGAAGATCGGGTCAGTGCGAAGCATCGTGCCACATTGGCGGATTATCGCGGTTCAGGTTATGACCGCGGTCATATGGCGCCGAATGCGGATATGCCTAACAAGGCTGCGCAGTCTGACAGTTTTTCATTGGCCAATATGGTGCCGCAAGCGCCCAAGAATAATCAGCAAGTCTGGCGTGAGCTGGAAGAAGCCACTCGTGCCATTGTGACCAAGCAGAAACAGGATGTTTATGTGGTAACCGGGCCGGTCTTTGCCGGGAAGAAGCTGAAAACCATTGGCAATGGCGTGATTGTGCCAACCGCGGTCTATAAGGCGGTTTATATGCCGAAAACCGGTGCTATTGGTGCTTACTATGCACCGAATGACAATTCACTGAAAGTGCGTATTGTCAGTGTCTGCTATCTGGAAGAACAGCTTGGAATTAACCTTTTCCCGCAGCTTACCGAAGAACAGAAACGCAATACCTATAAGCTGCCACTGACTGGAAATGCCGTAAAAGCCAACCAGAAAATTGAATACTCTAATTGGGATGCAGAAAGTCAGTGTGCCGAAGAGGTTTCTGAAGAAAACCTGCAGGCATTACAACGCGAGTTTAAGTCTTCCGGTTCAAGCAGTTCGGCCTCCTCTGCGACTGGCGGTGCGATAGACAATGCAACGCAAGATGCCATTGTGAAACAGCTGATTGATGCCTTGTTGCAATATATTTTGCACCTGTTGAAATAAGCTTGCTGAAAAAACCGGGATTCGGGTAGCATCGACATCAGACGTTCATTGAAAATAACAAAGACAGGTGAAGAGGATATGTTTAAAGCATTTGAAAATGGCAGCGAATCCCATGCCATTCATGATCTGACTTTGGAAAATGATCTGGACTGCGTCAGCCTGTATGGCAACTTGCAAATCACCAAGGATCAGCAGGGACTGAAAGTGGCCAAAGCCTTGCAGGCTTTTCTGAATGATGTGGTACAACAACTGGAAAACACGCAGGACTTGCCAGAAAAAATTCAGCGTGATGATCTGGATGAAATTGAAAATCCATTTTTATAAGCATTTTTAAGCGCGATGATCTGCATGCTCCATGTGAAACATGCAGAAAAATGGTATTTGGAAATCCTGGCTTTTTAGAGGGTTTTTATTAAAAAGCCTAATTTTCTGCTCCCACAATATCTCCAAACACTAGCAAGAACGTGCCGAGCAATTCGGGAAGATATCTACCCATATTTTAATTCCTTATTTTTCTATCTATCATCAGGTGATAGGGGACAGGGATTAAAATCGTCAACCCTGCTTGAAGCCCGTATATCAAACGAACATGCTGGTAGTTTAAGCAGCTGGCATATTCTGTTGGCGCCACTGCTGCGGTGTCAGCTGGGTCCATTGCTTAAAGGCACGCTGAAACGCACTTTGTTCAGAATAACCCAGTAACATGGCAGTCTCCTGCAAACTCAAGTGCGGATCTTTCAGATATTGCATAGCCAGCATGCAGCGAATCTCCTGCATACATTGCTGATAAGTTTTGCCCTGTTTTTGTAAATGGCGTTGTAACTGACGCACGGAAAAATTCATCTGCTCGGCAATATGTTTGATCTGGAACAGGTTTTTTTGCAGGCCAATTAGAATCGCCTGTTGCAGCTGCTGATCTACCAGAGTGGAGTACGGGAATTTTTCTAATAATGCTTTGGCCTGTTGCATCAGCAGTTTTTGCAAGGTCTGGTCGCCCTGTTTCAGTGGTCTGGACAGTTCACTGACATGCATCAATACCTGATTTCTGGCTTGAGAAAAGCGGACTTTACATCCGAAATACTGCTCATAGAGTACAATATTTTTAGGCATTGCATGCTGGAAATGCACTTCATATAACTGAACCACGTGCGGGTTCTGAACATTGGCTTTTACGAATTCCGTCATTAGCGCAATCGCGATTTCATCGGTCAGTTGGGTATTCAGATGAAAGGGAACTTCAACCCAGCCAATCGACAGATAATCGCCTTGCCATTGCAGCTGAAGTGGGCCGCCATCATAAATCAGACGATGATAATCATGATAGCGCATAAAGGCTTCATCCAAGGTCTCACTTGAGAGTGCCAGATAGCCAATAATACCGAGGTGTTTAGCTTCAACCAGTTGGGCGATTTCCAAGCCTAAAGCCGGTCGTTGCAGCTGTTGATCAAGTGTCGTTAATAGATCACGCCACAAGGCGAAATCAAAGCGTTCCAGATTTTGAATGGCCAATAATTTCTCAGGGACTTCAAGCTGTTTCAACTGATAATAGTCCAAAAGTAAATGTCCTAAACCACCGTATACTGAACCTACGTAGTTTTTTAGAACCAGCATTTTTAATTCTTTTATTTTGTCGTATTTTGTCAATCATATTGAATATTTTGGTCAATATCTAGTCTTTTATTTAGCCTATATTAAAAATAGACCAAGAGGTAAAAGATTATGTGGAAAGGTTTTCTGGCAGGACTTGTCGTCGCAAATGGATTTGAATGGTTTGCACATAAATATGTATTACATGGTGTTCACCAGCCGGGACAGAGCCGTTATAGTCCGGTACCCGAGAGTATGCGCTCACATTGGGAGCATCACCGGATTGTGCGAAAAACGGAATTTTCCGATTTCGGCTATGTAGAAGGATTGGACAACTGGCGTACCCGCAATGAAATTGCCTCACTGGCAGTCGTTGCGACCGTCTTTGGACTCAGTTTTTATCCCTTCTCCAAAGGCATGTCACTGGCCGCCCTGTATAGTGCAGGCAACTATTATTATTTACATCGCCGGGCTCATCTGGAACCGGAATGGGCCAAAAAGAAATTACCCTGGCATTATGATCATCATATGAATAGTAATCAGGATGCCAACTGGTGCGTCACCAAGCCCTGGTTTGATTATCTGCTCGGTACCCGTGTGATTTCCTCGGCAGATTTGCAGGAACAGAATCCTTTAGGTTTGAGCTTGCCTGCACCGATCTCGAAAAAATTGAACCGCTGGGCAGAGCAATATTTTCCGGTTAAATCGGCCGATGCTTCCACTAAAATGACGAAAAATACTGCAAAAAATACGGTAATGAAGCAGTTAAATACACAGGTTATGAAGTAAAACAGGGCTTTGTCGTGATTTGTCAATAAAATACGATTGTATTGTCAATATTGTCCTGTGGATTTCACTTATATTTGCTCCTATCGGTGAGCAAAGCCTCATACTGATAATGTTTCTGGGTGTAATGAGTTATTTTGAATACCAAGTGCTGTAGTCTTATCTTGGTTTTATAAGGAGTCGAAAGACTCCTTTTTTTTGTCCCGTATTTGCTGTGTTGTTTTATTTAAGGCATAAAAAAAGAGTGTTTATAAAAACACTCTTTAATTAAATCATCATCTAAAACGGCTTAAAGGCGCATTTCAATGCCTTGGGCTGCCATATAGGCTTTGGCTTCCGGAATGGTGTGCTGGCCAAAATGGAAAATTGAAGCTGCCAGTACCGCATCGGCACCCCCATGAATAATGCCGTCCGCCAAATGCTGTAAATTACCCACACCGCCAGAAGCAATGGTCGGTACCGTGACGCGGTCATTGATGGCGCGCATCAGGGCAATGTCGTAACCGGCTTTGGTGCCATCGGCATCCATCGAAGTAATCAGTAATTCACCTGCGCCGAAGTCAGCCATTTTCACGGCCCATTCAATCGCATCAATCCCGGTTTCTTTACGGCCACCGTGGGTGAAAATTTCCCATTTGTGGTCGCCAGTTTTTTTGGCATCAATTGCAACAACGATACACTGTGCGCCAAAGCGTTGAGACGCTTCCTGCACAAACTCGGGATTATAAATCGCAGCTGAGTTGATGCTGACTTTGTCTGCACCGGCATTGAGTAATAGACGGATATCTTCGACTTTACGTACACCGCCACCGACAGTCAGAGGTACAAAAACCGATTCAGCCATGCGTTCTACTGTGCGGTAAGTCGTGTCGCGTCCATGATGTGTAGCGGTAATATCAAGGAAAGTAATTTCATCGGCACCTTGTTCATTATAACGGCGCGCCACTTCGACCGGGTCACCCGCATCACGAATATCAAGGAACTGGACACCCTTGACCACGCGGCCGTTATCCACGTCCAGACAAGGAATAATACGTTTAGCTAGCATAAATTTTTCCAATTATTACAGCCGATTATGAAACTCACCCACGCAAGCGCTACACCTTGGCAGATGGAAACGGTATTCTAGCAAAATTATGTAAGTTTTTTCGCAGGTTTTCTATGTCGGTTTATACCACTTTGACTTTAAAGGAAGTTCAGGATTTTGCAGCGCCTTATGGTTTAAAGGCGATTGATCTGATTCCCATTCAAGGCGGTATTCAAAATACCAACTACTTTTTAGTCTGCGAAGATCAGCAATATGTACTGACCGTATTTGAAGATATGGATGAACAGGCAGCAGGCGAACTGGTTCCGGTTCTGGAACATCTGGGTCAGGCCGGGTTGGCCGTTCCTGTGCCTTTGTCGCATTCAGGCAAGGCCATTCACCGCATTAAAGATAAACCGGCACAGATTGCACCGCGCCTGATGGGTGAGCATCCGATGCCATCTACCGTCGCACAAGTTGAAGCGATTGCAGTGGCTCAGGCAAAAATGCATGTGGCTCTCAAAGACTTTAAACTGCAACGTAATTTCGTGCGTGATCATGCGTATTGGCTAGCCGTTTCTCAAGAGATCAAACCGAGCTTGAGTCCGGCAGATAAAGTCTTGCTCGGCAAATTATTAGGTTTATATGAGGCGTTGACGGCGGTATATCCAGACCGTCCACGCGGTTTCATTCATTCAGATCTGTTCCGTGACAATACCTTATTTGAAGGCGATCAGCTGAATGGTATTCTGGATTTTTATGAGCTAAATAAAGATGAATGGCTGTTTGATATTGCTATTACGTTAAATGACTTCTGTACCGAATATCCTGACGTGGTCTTGAACGAAGAAAAAGCGATTGCCTTTTTAAATGCCTATGAAACGATTCGTCCTTTAACCAGTGATGAACGCGCTTGTCTGGAATTGTATCTGGCTATGGCAGCAGGACGGTTCTGGATGATGCGTCTGCAGGTGGCTCAGCGTAATGCAGCATTAGGCCGTACTGGCGAAGATATTTTGCAAAAAAATCCGGATGAAATGCGTAATATGCTGATTGAACGCTTAAAATTTGTCACCGCTTAAACAATCAAATCAACAGGGATAGGGAATATGCGCGATCAGGGACGCTTAGTGGAATGGTTTGATGACCAAGGCTATGGTTTTATCCAGCCCAGTGATCCGGCCAAAGATCGCGTATTTCTGCATATCAAGGACTTTGCCAAGCCTGGGCCACGTCCAATCGTGGGCTGTGCGCTGGATTATCTGGTCATTCTGGATGAACGCGGCCGTTATCGTGCGCAGCAGGTGATGTACCTGAAAGCATCTCAAGCCAAAAGTCTGCAAGCAAAATTCAAACCCTCCAAGCCACAGCAGACACAGAAATTACAGCCGATGCAGATTGCCTGTGTGGCCTATATTCTTTTACTGGTGGCTTTGACCTTGGGTGGTTTACTGAGTGGACTGGTGTTGTTGCTGGTCAGCCTGATGAATGCGCTCAGCTACTGGCTTTATGCCCAAGACAAAGAAGCAGCCCAGTTGGGCAACCGTCGTATTCCGGAAAATACTCTGCATCTGGTGGCTTTCTTGGGCGGCTGGCCAGCAGCATGGCTGGCACAGCAGAAATTACGGCATAAAACACAAAAACAACCTTTCCGGCAGATATATTTTTGTACCATAGTCTTTAACATCATTTTGATTATATGGCTAATTTCCCCATTGAATAGTTTAAATATCTAGGGGGAAGTACTAGGAGGGGACGTGAACTATTCCATTGATAAAGATTCAAACCGCACACTGACTTTTGCACTGTACATTTTATATATTGTGGCCATTTTTAGTGCTGGCCTGCTGGCTCTTGTGGCGTTGATCCTTAACTATGTGAAACGGCACGATGTGCGCGGTTCCATCTTTGAAAGCCATTTTACCTGGCAGATCCGCAGTTTCTGGTGGTATCTGTTCTGGAATATCGTCGCCTTTATTCCATTTTTCTTTTTGTTCTTTACCGGTGAAGATCCTAACCTGTTTGCAGGGGTCGCATTTGGTGCATCCGCGTTCTGTTTAGTGGTGGTGGTTTTGGCCTGGATCTGGATTGTGTATCGGGCGATTCGCGGCATCATGCGCTTAAATGACAATAGACCGATGTATAGCAAATAATTTTAGCCGTATTTCCCTAGAGAAAAAAATCCCTCTTTTTCAGGGGGATTTAGCGGAATTAAGAAAGATCTTGTTTTAATGGTTCAGTTGGTTCTTTTCTTAAAAACTTTGGTTTCCATTCACTGGCAATCACGCCAAGTACCACCATCAATCCACCTAATAAAGCCAGTGACGGTAAACGTTCTCCGGCCAGACGGCCAAACAGGGCGGCCCATACCGGTTCGCCAGCATAGATAATCGCTGCCTGTGATGGATCCACCATACGCTGCGCCCAGTTCATCACCAGTTGGATCAAGGCACTGGCAATACCTAAACCGACTAAAATCCCTGCCAGATGCCAGTGAAATTCAGGTAGCTGAGATTCACCTAACACGGGTGCAATCATAAAGCAGAACAGGGAGGCAAAAATCAGTTGCAGCACTGTGACCCGGCGTACATTCACCTGCTCGGCAAAATGGCTGATAAAAATAATCTCCAGTGCAATCGCAATCGAACCGAGCAAAGTCAGGGTTTGCCCGAAACTGAGCTGAATCGCCGCAAAACCATTTCCTGTCAAAAACACCAGACCAATAAAGGCAAACAGCGCTCCGATCCAGGTCATGACATGCGGTTTTTTACGGAACATGAGCCAGAGCAGAATCGGAACCAGCGGAACATACAAGGCCGTTAAAAAAGCCGACTCACTGCTGCTGATGGTCTGCAAACCCACAGTTTGGGTGCCGTAGCCGATGGCGATCATGATCCCAATTACCGCGCCAGCGAACACCTCTTTCAGGTTCATGCCTTTTAGCGACTTTAGGGAAATCAGGGTGACGGCAAGCGCTGCTGCAGCAAAACGCAGGCCGACAAACATAATCGGACTGCTAAAGTTCAGCCCGTATTGCACGGTAATAAAACTGCCACCCCAGATAATGGTGATCAGGATCAAGGCGAGTTGCGGCGCTTTCACCATCCAGCCGGAGTGATTTTTGGAAATAAGGGTAGACATGCCAGGAGATCAGAAAATTAAAAAAATAAAAAAGAGGTCCGAAGACCTCTTTTACAGCAGGCTTAATTATAGCGCCTGTTGCTCATCTAGCAACAATTGTGCTTCACGCAAGCTTAATGTACCTTCGTAAATCGCACGGCCGGTAATTGCACCTAAAATACCCGGTTGATCTTTCAGGTTACGTACATCATCCAGATTGGTCACGCCGCCTGAAGCAATCACAGGCAAACCTGAGTATTGTGCCAGATTCACGGTTTGCTCAATATTCACACCCTGCATCATGCCATCACGCGCGATATCCGTATAGACAATGCTCGACACGCCCGCATCGGCAAAACGTTTCGCCAGGTCAGTAGCCTTGACATCAGTCACATTGGCCCAGCCATCTGTTGCCACCATACCATTCATGGCATCAATACCCACAATAATGTGGCCAGCAAATTTTTGACATGCTTCTTCAACAAATTCAGGATCCTGAACTGCTTTGGTGCCAATAATCACAAAAGAAACACCGGCTTGCAGATAATGCTCGATGGTTTCCAGAGAACGGATACCACCACCAATCTGGATCGGCAAATCAGGCTGAGATCGGACAATGGCTTCAACCACTGGCTTATGGATTGGCGTACCTGCGAAAGCACCGTTTAAATCTACTAAATGCAAGCGGCGAGCGCCTTCATTTACCCAATGCTGTGCTGTTGCGACCGGATCGTCTGAAAATACGGTATCGTCTTCCATACGACCTTGTTTTAAACGGACACATTTGCCATCTTTCAGGTCAATTGCAGGGATGATCAGCATGCTTTCGCTCCTTGCTTAATCTTTAGAATGAATTTGAGTGTATTCATCTTAGCAAATAAAGTCGAAATTTCTAACTCTTAAACGGTATGAATAAAGAAAACCTATCTATAGATAGGTAGCAGTGAGGTCATTTATTTTAATGGTTTTAGTGATCCGTCTCTTGAATGGAGATCAGATTTTCCATAACGGATCGTGTACTGAGCTGGTCGATAATCGAAGCTATAAGATCTGCTAAAGTCACAGCTCTCTCATCGACCGCACTCATCACAGCTTTCATGCGTACATCAAGTTACCAGAACCAACAGGCCACGCAAGCGATTAAGCTGTCGATGAAGGGCGAATTCTTAATTTCAATGAAGTATTGGGAATCTCTTTGGGTAATAAATCCCGGCGCAATAATTCCTCAAATACCAGCACAGGTGCATAGGCATCTGCTGCTGCATAGTCAACCTGTGCCGGGCTGAGTTTCTTGCTGGCCCAGTTCGAGGTACTAATTCGTTTGGATTTGGGAAAATTCAGCTGAAACAACAACGCCATGGCATTTTTTAATCCGACCGGATTGTTTAAACCAAAAGCTTTAAAACATTTGGACAGTTCGACCACACTGTTGAGTTCAATGCCTTTTTTACGGAACAGGTGCGCATCATTTTTCAGGCCAAAACCGACCTTGATCTGGTCTCGACTGGCAAAGATCGGTTTAAGAAAATCCCAGATCGCCGGGTTCATTTGAAATAAATAGGCTTTGTGCAAAGTCGCCAGCTGAATCAGGTGTGGCCCAGAGGAGACTTCACCGACTTTAAAGGTCGGCTTGGATTCAGAATCGAAACCTAGGACTGCATGGCTTTTTAGTTCTTGTTCAAGGGCATGACATTGTTCCAGACGATTAATCACCTGAATCTGTTGCATCGGAAGATTTTGAAATACAGGAAAGGTCTGAATTTGTTCCTTGCTTGGTAAAATGTCCAGCAGCTGTTGCATACGCTTCAATCATGAAATGAATGCATTCAGCTTAATCATTTTTCCAGCTCTAGGCAAAATAAAGCCCATGCAGAATGGGCTTTATGCAAAATTTAACAAGGATTAATCAGTGTGATAGCTACTCTGTTCGATCTGCGCCTGTTGAGCACGTTCAACATAATTCTGATAAGCAGGGACAGCAAAGGCTGCCAAAATAACTGCGAGTACCAGATACAGCACCACCAAAAGCGTTTCCCAGCCACGTGTGGTGCGTGGAGGACCATATTCATTACTTTCGTTGTGACCTGGCGCCAATAGCAGGTAAAGTGTAAAGACAAGGTTCACGACCGGCACAAAGATCAGTAAAGAAAGCCAGCCATTATGACTACGGTCATGTAAACGACGAATTAAAAAAATCACGCTAAAATAAATCGTAACGCCGTAGATCCAAACCAACATCACCATTAAAGGCATGGACATTTTACCATCTAAAGTCTCTGGACTTATTCCAGGCAAAATGAAAGCAGCAATGATCCCGATGATCATAAAGCAAAAACCCAGCAGCATATTCCATGCGATATACGAACGTCGCCCAAAACGTCCTGATGCATTCCATCCCGAATCCTGAATTGTATTACTCATTATTTTTCCTTTGTTTTCATTAGATTTTTTATAAGCAAGTCTATGATAAAGGGATTTTTTATAAATAAAAAGTGTAAAAAATAATCAAAAAAAAAGCCCGCAATCTGCGAGCTTTTTAGGCGAAAGGAAAATCAGATTTTCCAGTCCACAAAGTTTTTCAATAACTGCAAACCGGCGGTATGACTCTTTTCCGGATGGAATTGGGTCGCGAACAGGTTTTCTTTATGAATTGCAGTACAGAACTCGATGCCATAGGTACAAGTAGCTGCCACCAAGTCTGAATCTTGTGGCTCTACATAGTAGCTATGTACAAAGTAGAAACGCGCATCCTGTTCGATATTGTTCCACATCGGATGATCGGGATCGGCCTGATGCACCTGGTTCCAGCCCATATGCGGCACTTTTAAACCCGCCATTTCCGGAAAATGCTTAACCGCACCTTCGAAAATACCCAGTGCGTCAGTACCACCATTCTCTTCAGAATGTTGCATCAAGGCTTGCATGCCGACACAAATGGCCAATACGGGCTTGTTAAATACGGCATTGCGTACCACTTCATCAATCCCGGCTTCGTGCATGCCTTGCATACAGTCACGCATCGCGCCTACGCCCGGAAAGACAATCTTGTCTGCTTGTGCAATCAGTTTTGGATCATTGGTCACATCTACCGTGGCACCGACATGTTCTAATGCTTTTGCCGCAGAGTGCAAATTTCCCATGCCATAATCAAGAAGGGCAATACGGGTCATTACAGTGTACCTTTGGTTGAAGCTACCGTATTGGCAGCACGTGGATCCACTTCACAGGCCATACGCAGTGCGCGAGCGAATGCTTTAAATACGCTTTCGATTTGGTGATGGCTGTTTTTGCCTTTCAGGTTGTCGATATGCACCGTCATCAAGGAATGATTCACAAAGCCCTGGAAAAATTCAGAGAATAAATCCACATCAAAACGGCCGATCATGGCACGGGTAAATGGAATATCCATAAACAGACCCGGACGACCAGACAGATCCACCACGGCACGGCTTAAAGACTCATCGAGTGGCGCATAGAAATGACCATAGCGTTTCAGGCCTTTTTTATCACCCAATGCCTGTGCAAATGCCTGACCCAGCGTAATACCGCAGTCTTCTACGGTATGATGGTCATCGATTTCCAGGTCGCCATCACAATGAATATCAATATCAAACAGGCCATGACGCTTGATTTGATCAATCATATGATCTAAAAAGGGAATACCCGTGTTTAAGGTGCCTTGACCAGTACCGTCGAGATTCAAACGAACTCGAATTTTGGTTTCGTTGGTATTTCTTACCACTTCACTGATACGATCTGTCATAGACACGTTCCTCAAATACGTCAAAATGATTGATGTAGAAAATATTTTCGCCGTGACGAAGTCACCGCATATTAGATTGCTCAGGAGGGTTTATCAATGCCTATCACCGTACATGCTTATACTTCTTTAGAAAATGACGAAGTGCGCAGCCAGCTTGAGCGACTGTATGACACCAGCCCGGAATTTAGCGACGGGGCAGATGCCATGGAACAACTAGAGCAAAACCTTGCACAGTATACCTCAGTTTATAGCGCAGAATTTAATAGCAAAATTATTGGGGCAATCTGGTGCACCGGACAGGGCGAAAGCCGGATTCTGGAAAATATCGTGGTACATCCGGCCAACCGTGGTCGTGGCGTAGCAGAAAGGCTGGTGAGCGAAGTTTGCCGGATGGAAGAAGAAAAAGGCGTGAAAAACTTTGTGCCGGGCTGTGGAGCCATTCATCGTTGTCTGGCCAATCTGGAAAAAATCTGAAGATAGAGCAATATCAAGCAGCCGTTAGGCTGCTTTTTTATGTAAATAAGCGCTTAAATCTGTTTTATTACTGAGGTCTTTGGTAAACACTGTTCGATTTATGACTCAAATTGACGCGAGTTGATGGAAAAGTAAACATTTGATGAAAATTATTCTCTCTGCTCTTGACGATTTACAACTGAAACTGTTTAATACGCGACATCGGCGTGATAGCTCAGTAGGTAGAGCAACGGATTGAAAATCCGTGTGTCCCCAGTTCGATCCTGGGTCTCGCCACCATATTTTAAAACGATTTCAAAGTTTTCAATCCCTGATCCCATCAGGGATTTTTTTTTAGGCCAAAAATCAGCCACTCAAATATTTTTTTCATAATTTTGATTGACTAATGAGGCTAGATACGGCTTAATACACCGCATCGGCGTGATAGCTCAGTAGGTAGAGCAACGGATTGAAAATCCGTGTGTCCCCAGTTCGATCCTGGGTCTCGCCACCATATACAAAAAATCCTCAAACTTGGTTTGGGGATTTTTTTTTGCCTGCACCAAAGCCAGATCAGCATTCTTTTCTATTATTCAGTTGTTTCAATTTCTTCTTTTTCGACGTTTCCTGCCTTTTTATGCATCATTGACCGTTTATCAAACTTAACAATAGGCACTGGCATTATTTGTAAGATTTAGCTTTGACGCTTTCCCTTTTCCAAACGAGGGTGAAAATGATGAATCTCCTAACACCAATTAAACTCGGCTTTCTTACGGCCTGTACTACTTTTAGCCTACCGATATTAAGCCATGCTGCGCCTGCTGCTGATTCAGTGGTGTTGCCGACTCTGACCGTCATGGCGGAACCGGAACTGCGCGCCGTGACTGAAAAAATGTTGCCTTATCAGGAACAGAACAGCCAGCGTAAAGCACTACAAATGCGCCTGATGAAAATTGAACGTGAAATTCAGGCTTATAGCGTGGACGGCGACATAGTGGCGAATATTGATGTGATGCGTGCACCTGCCGATCCTGATCTGGATAGCTTGCCTGTGGTGTTTCGCGAATATGTATTGGCCATCGCACAGGGCTTGCAGTCTTCAGACCCAAGAAATGGGGTATATGTACTGCTGCAACCTTTTGGAATTAACCGCGATGCCACCAATGTGAATATTGTTCGGGAACAATTCGATCCGAACCGGCTGAATCTGAGCCTGCCATTTAATTCCCCATAATGTGCGCCTGTCGGTCTAGATAACTTTGTTAAACGAGCTTATTAAATCTGCCATGCAACGAGATCGACAAATAGTGTGCTGGGAAAGGGTAGCTTTGTGAGGGGAGCAATTTCTGTCTAAGCTAGACATATTATTGGAAAAATCAAATGCCTTGAATTGTGTTTAAAAAATAAGCATAGTGGATGTAAATCAACAAGATCTGACTGACAGAGCTGGAGCGTATACATGCCGCGTGTTTTTATGATTGTAGCCGCTGTGACACTGGCAATTTTTATTGGGCTGTTTTATCAGAATTCGGTTCAGCAAAAACATCAGGCCGAGCTGCTCGAATATGAAACCGTGCTCGAAGAAAAAACCGAGAGCATTGCGCAGCAGGCACAGGACTGGTCTAAACCGATTCAAATTAAGCTTGAGGATGACCGTCTGGATGGTGACTATGCCATCATGGCAGAATTTATGCTGGGGCAATTGCGCGACAGTGCCGAGGAACGCAATCAGTATCTACGCGACTTAAAAGCCGCCAACTGGCAGAATTTTCTGAATATCGACCGCTTGGCCAAGGATCAGGCACAAGGCTATAAAGAAACTGAAGCCATGCTCAAGCAAGTCCATCAAATTGTGAACAGCTATCAGCAGAAAATCCAGCAGCGCGATGCCGAGCTGATCGACAAGGCGCAGCAACTGGATATTAAAAACCGTTATCGCCAGCAACTGAGCCTGACCCTGAAAGACAGTCAGCAAAATAGTAATGCACATGTCATTTTTGAAATTGAAAAACAGACTCTGGCCAAGGCCGATGCCTTATTTACAGTACTGAAAAAGCATAAATGGCAAAAGAAAAATAACACCTTTATGTTCTATGACGATAAAGCCGTGCAAGAATTTAATGCGCTGTATAAAGAAATGCTGCACTTGAATAAACAGATGGAACGAGTGGCGACTGCCAATCAGAAAGCGGTTGAAAACAAGTTGTAGCATGACCTAGATGACAGGATTGCCATAGGACTGTCATCTGCTGTTCAAACTCGCTTGCTAAATTGAAGGGGTCGCACAGATCACGACATAACATTCAAGCAGGTGAGTCATGCAAACAATTCAGGTTTTTGCTGATATTCAGCAGGTGTACGGTGAGTTTGTCGCAAATAAAAACAGATCCAAAATTAGAAAGGATGAATAACGGGGACAAGAACCGGTTGTTCTTGAATCAATATTTCACGCTGATCGAGGACTGGCACTATACCGAACAGATTGTGATTCAGTTCAATCAGCAGTATTTCAGTCTGGATCTGGGGAGCGCACCGGATTTTATGGATCAGGACAAATACATCAACTGGCTAAAGTCGGAACTGCTGCATTAATCAAGTCGCCATATTCCTCATTGATATACAACCGAGCTGTCTCAAGAGAGGCAGCTTTTTTATTTTGATAGAAAACTGGTATTGATCTTGCTGTTGCATCGGCACAGCGCAAACAGGCGCTGATTCCAATTCCGATTTGAACAGGCTATGCTGAATTAATTACCGCTGCCAAAAGAATGACAGGCGGAGCATGGATGATAAGGAGGACAAAAAATTATGCAACAGTTGAGATGTTATAAGGAACTTCCAGTCTGGAACCAGCAGAGTATTCCTCAGGGCTTCAAGAATCAACACAATACCAAAGCGGGTACGTGGGCGAAACTGACAGTATTAAAAGGTGAGCTGCGTTTTGCCATGCTGGAAGAATCTGGTGCGGTGCAATCAGAGCATGTGTTTACACCAGAGCAGCAACCGCCATTTATTGAGCCTGAGGCCTGGCACAAAATTGTTTCTGCCAGTGAGGATGTCGAATGTCAGCTGCGTTTTTACTGTCGGCCTGAGGATTACTTCATCAAGAAATATCAGTTGAATCCTACCCATTCTGAAGTGCTGGCCGCCATGCCCTATTTAAAAGGTGGTCGTGCGCTGGACGTCGGCTGCGGTACAGGGCGTAATGCGCTTTATTTAAGCCAGAACGGCTTTAATGTCGATGCTTGGGATGTCAACGAAAACAGTTTGCAGACTTTAAGACAGATTGTACAGACGGAACAGATTGATCATGTGCAGGTGCAGCGCCGCGACCTTAACACGGATACCAGTATTGCAGGCCAATATGACTTTATCTACTGTACCGTGGTGATGATGTTCCTTGAGGCGAAAACCATTCCACCGCTGATTGCACAGATGCAGCAGGCGACCGTGCCGGGTGGCTATAACCTGATTGTCTGTGCCATGGATACGCCAGGTATTCCGGCACAAGCCGATTTTCCATTTGCTTTTCAGCCGGGGGAGTTGCGAGGGTATTATGAGGGCTGGAATATTGTGAAATACAATGAAGATATCGGTGAGCTATACCGTGTCGATGCACAAGGTCAGCGGATTAAGCAGCATTTTGCCACGATGCTAGCGCAAAAGGCTGAATAGAAGATTGAGGATTTTTAATTCCTGAATTTAAATTAAATCATCCAAAACAAAAAAAAGATGTCAGGATGACATCTTTTTTTTATGCTTTAAAAACTTAAGCAGCTTTCTTGAACCAAGAGAACCAGCCTTTTTTCTCAGCTTTTGATTCTGCTTTTTCAGCTGCCGCATCTTTGGTTTCTACTGCTTCAGTTTTCGCAGCTTCAACGTGTTGTTCTGCTGTAGCTTGAGCCGTTTCCACTTGAGTCGTCGCTTCTGTTTTTACTGCTTCAGCTTTAGTTTCAGCTGCTTGTTGAGTTGCAGCAACAGTCGCTTGAGCAGTTTCAACTTTCACTTGTACAGGTGCAGCAGCTTCTTTAGCAACAGTTTGGGTTGTTTTAGTTACAACAGTTGCTGGCGCAACTTGAGCTTCAGTTGCCATTGCAGATGCAGAAGTCGCTACGATTGCAGTCGCGATCATTGTTTTAAGCATGTTCATATAAACCCTTTTAAGGAAATAGGAAAAAAAGAGGCTTGATCATACATATATAAAATTTAAGTGATTCATAAATAGGATTTTATTGGTTGATTATTCAACTGAAATTACAAAGGGATAACATTTCATCTAGTTAAGAATTATAATTATTTAAAACAAATAATTATTTTAGAGATTGTAGTGGGCGACCTTCAAACAAATGGATATATTACTTGCTCATCTTGTAATACAGTAAATAAACTTAATCAAATTGGTGATCAAGGTCTTTATCATTGTGGTACTTGCCAAAATCCATTAATTTTCATTAATAAAGAAAAACCTAAATCAGGTTTTATGAAAATTCTTGTTATTGCTGGATTGATTGGGGTTGCTGGTGGTGTAGGCATAGATCAAATAAAAGACGCTCTCAAACCCACTGAAATTAATTATTCGAAAATTCAAACTAATTGGACTGATAAGCAGGTTAGGCAGTTTGATCTTAATTGTAAGGCAAATTTGGCTATGCAAAAGAAAAGATGGGATGCTGAACGTATTGATAAGACATGTACATGTTTTACGACGTACATAGTTGAAAATACTAATTATCCACTCTGGGGTAAGTTAGATCCTAAAGTGGTTGATGCAGGTACAAATGAATGCATTTAGAAAATAATGAAAAAGATCAATTAAATTTAAACCCTAATTTGGAAAAGTTTTTAAACTTAATTGAAGAAGTTTATACAGGTAATTTAAAGGCTTTTAGCGATGCATTTTCCGATGAAGATACTTCTTTTTATGAGCGCTTAAAAAAAGATATTCAGAGGGCAAAACAAGGGTCATTAACCATTAAGAAAGAAGATGCATTGAAGAAATATATATTTTTTCTTGAATATAAGCAGTGGGAAAAGAATACAGACAATAAATTTTCTAAGAAATTAGATTTACAAATAGATACAGCAGTTGAAGCACTATGTAAGGCAACTGGGCAGTAATCTGCCCAGTTAATTGGAATTATTTACAAGCACCTGGTACTCGACATGCACAGCTCGAAGGAGCATGGCAGGCATGATCATCTCCACAGCGTGCTTCTATTGTAAAATCAGGATATGGACCAAACCACAACTCATAAAGTTCCTTAGTACGTTCGAAGGTGTTTTTTAAATTTTGTTGATCTACTTCATCATTGATTCCAAAATATGGATAGTGGTGCAGATAAGCTCCAAAAATTTTTAAGCAATCCATGTGGTAATTTCGAGTATCTAAAATGTGAGCATGCCAAAACTCATCAACAAGTTTATTAGGTACTAGCGTTTCTTTTGGATAGAAATATTTTAACGCTAGAAAACGTTTATATTCTTGCTCTGCAAATTCGCAAACTTGTTTTGACATGGTGGCTTCATTACCTGATGTTAATTTAAATTTTAATTTACTGAAATTTAAACTCTCAATCGAGGTCGGCATATTTGATCTTGCTAGAGTAGCTGTATGGTTAAAGTCTATTGCTAAATTTCCCATTTCTTTTTCCTTAGTAGGTTTATAGCGTTGTTGCTATGTAGGAAATATTGCCATCTACCTTTATTTAGATTGGGGAATTTTAAGGGACAAAAAACCCCGCAAAAGCGGGGTTTTTTGTCGAAGTATTTAAGAATTAAACACGTTCGATCACTGTTGCAATACCTTGACCTAGGCCGATACACATCGTCGCAAGACCGATTTGTGTATCTTGCTGTTCCATCACGTTCAACAATGTTGTTGTGATACGCGCACCAGAACAACCCAATGGGTGACCCAATGCAATCGCGCCACCGTTATGGTTCACGATGTCTTGCTTGTCATAAATACCTAAGCCTTTAAGAACAGACAGACCTTGTGCAGCAAAGGCTTCGTTCAATTCAAAGGTTTGGATATCAGAAATCGCTAGACCAGCGCGTTTCAACGCTTTTTGTGTTGCCGGAACCGGACCATAACCCATGATCGCAGCATCACAGCCCGCAACCGCCATAGAGCGAATTACAGCACGTGGCTTAAGACCTAAAGCTTGAGCACGTTCAGCAGACATCAACAACATTGCAGAAGCACCATCAGACAAAGCTGAAGATGTTGCCGCAGTTACTGTACCGCCTTTCGGATCGAATACTGGACGCAAAGATTTGAACGATTCAAGGTTCGCATCTGGACGGATCACTTCATCGATATCACACAGGATTTTGTAGCCATCTGCATTATGACCTTCAATGCCGACGATCTCGTTCTGGAACAGGCCATTTTCAGTCGCAGCCCAGGCACGGCGATGTGATTCCACACCGAACGCATCCTGTTCTTCACGGCTAATACCGTTCATGCGACCCAACATTTCAGCAGTTAAGCCCATCATGTTCGACGCTTTGGCATAATGCTTAGACGCTTCAGGATTCAGGTCGATGCCGTGCATCATGCCCACATGGCCCATGTGCTCAACACCACCGATGATGAA
The DNA here is from genome assembly GCF_024129115.1 of Acinetobacter lwoffii. Classification (GTDB taxonomy): domain Bacteria; phylum Pseudomonadota; class Gammaproteobacteria; order Pseudomonadales; family Moraxellaceae; genus Acinetobacter; species Acinetobacter lwoffii_T. The sequence continues at coordinate 25,363 of NZ_JAMXXO010000003.1, read as the reverse complement.
GATATCACCCTGGTTCGTCGCAATTTGCGCAGCCGCAGTGTGAATCGCCTGCATAGACGAACCACAAAGACGGTTCACCGTTTGACCTGCAACAGTTTTCGGCAGGTCTGCCAGTAATGCGATATTACGGGCAATGTTCATACCTTGTTCTAGGGTTTGATTCACACAGCCCCAGATTACGTCTTCAACTTCATGCGGGTCGAATTCGTTACGTACCAATAGGGCACGGACAAGCTCAGCAGACATCGAGTCGGCACGTACATTGCGGAACATACCGTTTTTGGTTTTACCCATTGCTGAACGTACGCCATCAACGATGACAACGTCACGTGGATTTAAAGTAGCCATTCACGTTGCTCCTTAACCGTAGAATTTTTTGTTGTTAGCAGCCATTTCGCGCAACATTTCTGGCGCTTCATAAGCTTTACCAAGGTGCGCATACTTATTGCAAAGCGCAACATACTCAGCTACACCGGTTTGATCGATGTAACGGCATGGACCACCACGGAATGGAGGGAAACCAACACCCATAATCATGGCCATATCTGCTTCAGCAGCAGTGGCTACAATGTTGTCTTCCAGACAACGAACAGTTTCGTTACAGAATGCCAGCATCATGCGATCAATGATTTCCTGAGCGTCAAATTCACGTTTTTCCGCAGTTGCAACAGAAGCCACAAGCTCATACGCTGTTGGATCAACCACTTTGGCTTTTTTGCCTTTACGGTCAAGTTCATACTTGTAGAAACCGACGTCGTTCTTTTGACCCAGACGCTGGTTTTCGTACATCACCTGAATCGAACCTTTGAAATCAGGTTTCATACGATCCGGGAAGCCTTCAGCCATCACTTCTGCACCATGTACGCCAGTATCAATACCAACAACGTCCATCAGGTAAGCAGGGCCCATTGGCCAGCCGAATTTCTCCATGACTTTATCGATTTGCTGGAAGTCAGCGCCATCTTTAAGCAACAGGTCAAATGCGCCGAAGTAAGGGAACAATACGCGGTTCACCAGGAAGCCCGGGCAGTCATTGACCACGATTGGTGTTTTACCCATCTTCTGAGCCAGAACGACTGTGGTTGCAATCGCTTCGTCAGAAGTCTTCGCACCACGAATCACTTCAACCAGTGGCATCATGTGTACCGGGTTAAAGAAGTGCATGCCCACGAAGTTTTCAGGACGTTCCAGATTTTCAGCCAGACGCGTGATTGAAATCGTAGAAGTGTTAGATGCAATGATCGTGTTTTCACGAACTTTCGCTTCAGTTTCTTTCAGTACGATGCCTTTAACTTTTGGATTTTCAGTCACGGCTTCGATCACGATGTCCACTTCTTTAAACTCGTCATAGCTTAAAGTTGGACGGATGCGCGCAAGAGTTTCACCCATTTGAGCAGGCTTCATCTTCTTACGTTCAACTTGTTTGGTCAGTAAACCATTGGCTTCTTTCATACCCAAAGCAAGTTGCTGGTTACCGATGTCTTTCATGATGATCGGTGTGCCTTTGCTTGCCGCCTGGTAAGCAATACCACCACCCATGATACCCGCGCCTAAAACAGCCGCCTGGTTCACTGGATGCGCACCTTTTTCATAGCGCTTCGAGGTTTTTTTCACGATCTGGTCGTTCAGGAACAAACCGATCAAGGCACCTGCCTGAGGTGTTACCGCAGCTTTGGCAAAGCCTTCAGCTTCAGCTTTCAGCGCGTCATCACGATGCAGGCTCGCACCCGCTTGAAGAGAATCAAGCAGTAATTTTGGTGCAGGGTATTGAGCTGGATTAGCTTTTGCCAGAACCATGCCTTTCGATGAGTTAAACGCCATCATCTGTTCGATCGGGCTGAGTTTAACTGGATCGAGTTTTTCCTGACGCTTGGTTTTCCAGTCTAAACGGCCATGAATCGCCTGTTTTACCAGATCAAGTGCAGCATCTTGTAGCTTGTCAGCAGGAACGACAGCATCGACTGCGCCGTCTTTCAGTGCAGCAGCTGGCTTCTTAGGATTGGCCATTGCCATCCATTCTACCGCGTTGTCGATACCGATTAGACGGCTTAAACGCACTGTACCACCGAAGCCCGGGAAGATACCCAGCTTGATTTCAGGTAGGCCCACTTGTGCCTGTTCTGACATGACACGGTAGTCACACACCAGGCACATTTCGAAACCGCCACCCAGTGCCATGCCATTAATTGCAGCCACTTTAGGAATGTCGAGGTCTTCGAAGCTGTTAAAAATTTCATGTACTGGCATTGCCCAGTCAACAATCGCTTGTTCACCCTGAGCAAAGTTGTCGCCGAATTCAGTGATATCAGCACCTACAATAAATGTAGATTTGCCTGAAGTCACAATCAGACCTTGAATATCGGCATGGGAGACGGCTTCGATAGCAGCCTTGAAATCTTCAATCGTTGCACGGTTGAATTTGTTAACGGACTCACCTTGTAAGTCAAAGCGGAATTCTGCAATCCCGTCCTCAAGCATTTGGACGGTAATGGCATTGCCAGCGTGGATCATGCCCTGATCTCCTTTATTTTGGAGGACTTCTAAGTTGATGTTGTGAAGCAAGTGCGCATGTCCCGCGCACTTTTTGACTTCGCTAATCTTACGATAACTATATCCAAAAAGAACATAACAAGTTGTATCAAGCCGTGACGCAATGGTCATCAATTTCTGCCAGACTGATCTGACCCGCTATGATTTTTCCTATCAGTTTTCTAAAAGCAGATGAACCAAAGATTCTGTTTCAATTCATTATTTTTTATCAATCAGCCAGATAGATATGGAGCAGGGTGACTAATTTTCAAGGTGCATTTCTAGCGGAGTTTTGTCAATTCAGTCAATTTTCATCCTTGAATGTGCCATTTTTAGCCTTGAAGCATACTGAGCGCAGGGCTTTCAGGTCTTTGCTGATAGTATTTAATCAGCACAAATAACAGTGTATTAGATCATTTGAGTTACTGAACTTTTCTGATGAGATCGAAAATGGGAACGATCCTGTCGATGTGTGATTTAAAATAATTTCCATCCTGCCGGGTTGAATCCCTGTCATCTGCTATGGAATTGTTTATGATGATCTTGCACTTAGATATGGGGGATATCGATGCACGTATTTCGTTCTAAAAAAGACTGGTGGCTGCTGGCTTTTGTGATTTGTATGAGTGGCCTGTTGCTGCAACTACTGCTGACCATGCAGGCCAAAGGCACTATGCAGCAATATCCGCTGCACACTGCGGTTTATGTCCTGACTATTATCATTTTATGGTGGCCGCTGTGGAGTACGCGCTATGTGATGGACAATGGGGTGTTGACCATAAAAAGCCTGTGGTTAAGCTGGAAGATTCCGTTAAGTGAAATCCAATCCATTCAGCCCACAGACCACTCTATCATTGCGCCAGCCTTATCTTTAAAGCGTCTGCGGATTGACTATACTGATGCGGGCGTGCAGAAATTTATATTGGTTTCACCCAAAGATCAAACTGCTTTTATACAGGTGCTTCAGCCGAATAAAAACTGATATCGAGTCTGCCTTAGTTAAGCTTTTGCTTGCTCAGGCAGAACCACCAGCTGTCCATCGACACAGTCCAGATGCAGACTGAACTGCTCAGGCTGGTTTAAAAAATACAGCGCCAGAATCGGCTCCAGTTCGGTACGCATCTTGCGGCCCAAATGTCGGGCGCCGTAACGAATATCATGGTCCTGATAGAAATAGGCTTTGGCTGAAGCGCTTAAATGCACGCTGCGTTGCTGATGTTGCAAGCGCTTGTTCAGTTTATCCAGTTCAATTTCGACCAGACGTGGCAGGGCATCATGCTGTACCGCCTGATAATGCAGGCTGCGGTCAATCCGGTTCAGAAATTCAGGGTCGAATTTACGCTGCATGACTTTTTCAATGATGCGCTGGGTGGGAACGCGCTTCAGACACAGCGCCTGCATTTTCTCAGGCAGATAGCTGAGTTTGTCCAGATATTGCTGCGCCGCCTGTGCCCCGACATTGCTGGTCATAAAGATCATGCAGTTGCGAAAATCGATAGTTTTGGTGCCCGCTGTCAATGTCAGCCGGCCAGTATCCAGCACGTTCATCAAGCCGCGAATCACCTCGTTACTGGCTTTTTCCAGTTCATCAAACAGCATGATGCCGGGCCGGGTATGACTGCCGGCAATCGCCGTTTCATCAAACAGGCTGTGACCTTCCTTGGAGCCGACATAACCCGGAGGTGCACCGGTCAAAGCCGCTGCATAATGTTCCTGTGCCAGAGTATTCATATCAATCCGGCAAAAGGCATCCGGGCGGCCATAGATCGCTTCGGCAATCAGACGCACGGTTTCTGTTTTACCGAAGCCAGTAGGGCCCAGCATCAAGGTAACCGACAAAGGGCGATCCGGACTGGAAAAATCTGCCTTGACCACATGCAGCATTTTTTCAATTTCATTCAGGGCTGCATCCTGCCCAATAATCCGTTCACGCAGCAGCTGCATTACATTATTTGGCTCGAAATGAAAACGCGGTTTGCCAATCAGACGATCACGTTCAGACAGACTATGGGTGGAGGTGGATGGTCGAACAATATGAATGTCCGATTGCTGCATGGTCATGCGAATCATCTCAAAACTAGACTTTTTGAGCATAACAAAGTTAAAGGTTGAAATTTATAGCTTTTAACAATCAGTTTATGTCGTGAGGATTATAGATTGGGGGGATAACCCGACAGGAACTTTAAGATTGGGTGGCAGCTTCAGAGGAATTTTGTGTTTTTGCTTGAAAATGACGCAACAATCATCACATATATCTGCAGATTGTAGGTGAAAAATAGGCTTTAGGTGAACGAAAACGCACGCCCCCATATTGAAAAAATCCTGGCGAATATGACCAGCCTGCCCGGGGTCTACCGGATGTATGGTAAAGACGGCGAATTATTGTATGTGGGTAAAGCCAAAAACCTGAAAAACCGGGTCTCCAGCTATTTTGTCAAAACGCTGGATCATCCCAAAACCCAGGCCTTGGTGGCACGGATTTATGATATCCAGACCTTGGTGGTACGTTCCGAAACTGAAGCCTTGTTGCTGGAACAGAACCTGATCAAGCTGCATCATCCACCGTATAACATCATGCTGCGTGATGACAAATCTTATGTCTATATTTTTGTTTCGGCAGATAAGCCCTATCCGCGTTTAGCTAGTGGACGCGGCAAGGGCAAACATCAGGTGGGTAAATTTTTTGGACCTTATCCGAGTGCTTATACGGCGCGGGATACGCTGGTAGTGCTACAAAAATTGTTCAATGTGCGTTCCTGTGAAAACAGTTTTTTTGCCAACCGGACCCGTCCTTGTCTGCAATACCAGATCAAACGCTGCTCTGCGCCCTGTGTCGGATTTATTTCTCCGGAAGACTATAAGGCAGATGTCGATAACTCGATCCGCTTTTTGCAGGGCAATACTAAGGAGCTGAATCAGGAACTGATCGCAAAAATGGAAGCGGCCGCTGAAGCGCTGGAATTTGAAAAAGCGGTGTTCTATCGAGACCGGATGGCGTTGTTAAGAGACGTACAGTCGCAGCAGGCGATCTATAAGCTCAAAGGCGAAGCCGATATCCTGTCGATTGCCTATCAGGCTGGGGTAACCTGTGTGCAGATCATGCATGTGCGCAACGGCAAAATGCTGGGTGGCAAGAGCTATTTCCCGGATATGCTTAGTGATGACTTGGGGCAGATGCTGGCCGATTTTATTGCCAATTTTTATTTTCAGGTGGCAGATGAAATTCCGGCTGAACTGATTGTTAATCTGGAAGTGGCTGACCGTAAAGAACTGGAAGCAGCTCTCTCGCAGCATTTTGGCAAGAAAATCCAGATCAAGTCCAAAGTCCGCGAAACCCGGGCCGAATGGCTGGAACTGGCGCAGATGAATGTACAGCACGCGATTCAGGGCAAGCTGGCCAATCATATAGAATTAAATGAGCGTTTTCATCAGCTGGAGCAGGTGGTCGGCCGTCCAGTGGACCGGATCGAGTGCTTCGATATTTCACATACCATGGGTGAAGATACCGTGGCATCCTGTGTGGTCTTTGATAGTGGCGGCGCGCGCAAGCGTGATTATCGCCAGTTTTCCATTCATGATATTCAGGCGGGCGATGACTATGCCGCCATGCGTCAGGCGCTGACCCGTCGTTATAAAAAAGCCCTGTTGCCAGACTTGCTGCTGATTGATGGTGGCAAGGGACAATTGCACATGGCGATGGAAGTCATGCAGGAATTGGGACTGGATGCCTTTATGGTTGGTGTGTCCAAAGGTGAGGGACGTAAGCCTGGTCTGGAAACCCTGCACTTTACTGATGGCAGTAAAATTCAATTACCAGAAGATCATAAGGCGCTGCATCTGATTCAGCAGGTACGTGATGAAGCACACCGCTTTGCGATTACCAAGCACCGTGCCAAACGTGACAAGAAACGGGGTTCATCAGTGCTGGAAGTCATTCCGGGACTGGGACCAAAACGCCGTCGGGATTTGCTGACCCATTTTGGAGGGATTCAGGGGGTACTGAAAGCCTCAGAAAGAGATCTGCAACTGGTGCCGGGACTGGGTTCAGTCATGGCACGAATGATTTATAAAGTACTGCATGAATGACGCGTGACTTAAATGCAAGGGCCAAAGTGCGCATTGACGCTTGGGTCACGTGACATTCACAACCTGAAGAATTTTGCCCAATATACTAAGCATCAAGACTTACTGAGGGACCAACATGTCTTTGCATGCACTTTATGCACAAATTGCCGAACAGGAATGGGTAGAATTTCCACAGGGATGGTTACAGGGCCGTACCCTGTATGGTGGTCTGGCTGCCGCGATGATGATGCAAAAAGCGGTTACACAGATCAATGATCCCGCCAAGCATCTGCTGAGTTGTAGTGTGACCTTTGTCGGCCCGATTCAGCAAGCCAAAGTACGGTTGACGGCTGAAATCCTGCGGCAAGGCAAGTCAGTGACCACGATTGAAGTGCGCTTATGGCAGGACGACGCGGTGCAAAGTATTCTGATTGCCAGTTTTGGTATTTCCCGTGATTCAGAGATTCAGGTACAGCAACAAGTTCAGGCACCCGACTATGCTGCGCCAGAGCAGCTGTTTCAGATTCCTGTTGGCTATGGTATGCCAGACTGTTATGACCATTTCGAAGTAGCTTGGGCGGATATCAATCTGCCTTGTAGTGCCAGTCCTCGTCCGGACTTTGGTGGCTGGTGCCGTTTTCATCCCGAAAAGCATCGCAACCGTGAATTTCTGGTCGCCGATCTGATGACTATCTTTGATATCTGGCCACCTGGAGTGTTGCCGATGTTTAAAAACATGGCGCCTGCGAGTAGTCTGACCTGGACCGTGACCTATGTGCATCCGGTCCAACATCAATTGCATGATTGGTTTAAATATAAAGTATTTACCGACTATGCTGCGGATGGTTATGCGACGGAGCATGCCTATCTCTGGGATGCCGAAAATCGCCTGATTGCGATTGCAAGACAAACAGTGACGGTGTTTGCCTAGTGACACTGCAAGTCAATTCGTATAAAGTGAAGCCTATTAATGATGGATCAAACCTCTAAAAAAGTGTGCATTTTCATCGTACATGAGGGGAACAATTGGCGGTGTCTATGACTACAGGTCGTATCCTGAATATTCCAAATATCTTGACCTTGGCGCGTATCGCTCTTATTCCGGTATTTCTATTGGTGGCTTACTGGCCGCCTGCAATGGGCTTTGATGCTCATAACCCCGACATGACGCGGCATATTATTTTAACCACGATCTTTGTGGTGGCTGCGGTAACGGACTGGTTTGATGGCTATCTGGCACGAACATTAAATCAGACTTCCGCTTTTGGGCGTTTCCTCGACCCAGTTGCAGATAAATTGATGGTCACGGCTGCATTGATTGTACTGGTGCAATGGCAACCTTCCATGTCGATGGCTTTTGCTGCGATTGTGATTATTTCGCGTGAAATTACCGTTTCAGCCCTGCGTGAATGGATGGCAGAACTCGGTGCGCGGACCAATGTTGCGGTTTCAACGGTGGGTAAATACAAAACAGCTTTCCAGATGATCGCCATCACCGTATTCCTGCTGAACTGGCCACCGCTGGAAATACTGGCATATGCCTTGCTATACACCGCAGTCGTACTCACTTTATGGTCGATGTTCATTTATCTGAAAGCGGCTTGGCCATATCTGAAACAGCCTTAATTGAAATGAAAAAAGAAGCTCCTTGAAAGGGGCTTTTTTTATACGCTTAAATCATCAAGCCAATCGGCAAATTACAGGCAAAAAAATACCCAGCCTTTGGGGGAAGAACTGGGATGAAATCGGGGTATTTGTTGCTTGTTATTATAGTTATTCAAAGATATCTCATCTTCTTAGGGCTTATTATAGAGATGTGATTTTTTTAAATCATGTGGCTTCTTGTAGCAGAATGTTGTGTTTTGTGATTACTCTGTATATCGCTTTTACAATCCATTATTTTGATACAAATATGAATGTTTTTCAGCAGGATAGTGACTGACTAGATAGACGAAATAGGATAAGTAAAAATCTGTTTTTGTACCCTAAGTATTAGTTAGCAAGATTTGCTAGATTAGTCAAAAAAACCCTCTGAGAGAGGGGTTTTTAGATTTACCTACGCGGACTTCACCCTTGTCTTGCGTAAAAAAGAAAAGCAGGGCTTTAATGTGAAACGCTTCTACATTGGGAGCTCTTCACATTCAAAACTACGCGCTTCGCTTGTCTTGAGTAATGTTTAGAGCAACACATAAAGAAAGAATCTCCAATAATGGAGATTCTTTCTTTATTTAAGCCTACGCGCACCTTTGGTGCTTGTCCTGCGGAAAAATAAGCCTGTGCTAAGAATAAAAAAAGAGTCTCAAAAGAGACTCTTTTTAGATTAAAGTCTACGCGGACTTCGTCCTTGTCTTACGTAAAAAAGAAAAGCAGTGCTTTCTTTTTTACTCAGGCTTCAGTCCTTCGGCTTTTTCTAGAGAGGCATCATTGTTAAAGAACTTTTCACGCTGTTCTTCTAGAAACTTTTTCGCATCAGCTTCAAACACGTTCAAACGCTTTTCATTAATTAGCGTAGTTTGGTGTTTTAGCCATTCCTGCCAAGCCTGTTTAGACACGGTGTCAAACAATTCTTGACCCTTTGGCCCCGGGAATGGTGCAAAGTCTAAACCATCCATGTCAGCCTGATACTTACGGCAAAAAACTTGTCGAGACATATCCATACTCCAAAATTATGCGTAAAGTTGTTCCAAACGCGCATATGCGCGCTCAATGGCTGCTTTCACTTGAGCAGGCGCGGTACCACCAATGTGGTTACGTGCATTTACTGAGGCTTCAAGAGTTAAGGCTTTTTCAAATACGTCTGCTTGAATCAGGTCAGAGAACTGTTGCAGTTGTTCGAGTGTCAATTCAGACAGGTCTTTAGATTCTTGTACACCGAGCGCAACCGCTTTACCTACAATCTCGTGTGCATCACGGAATGCCACGCCGTTTTTCACCAGATAATCAGCTAAGTCAGTCGCAGTTGAGAAACCACGCAGCGCTGCTTCGCGCATTTCAGCAATGTTTGGAACTAGTGCAGGAATCATGTCGGCAAATGCCATGAGTGAGCCGCGAACTGTGTCGATGGCATCAAATAATGGCTCTTTATCTTCCTGGTTGTCTTTGTTGTAGGCAAGTGGCTGGCCTTTCATTAGAGTCAACAGGCTCATTAGATCGCCATAGACACGGCCGGTTTTGCCACGTACCAGTTCAGGGACATCCGGATTTTTCTTCTGTGGCATGATCGAAGAACCAGTACAGAAACGATCCGGAATATTCACAAATTTAAACTGTGCAGACGTCCATAGAATCAGTTCTTCAGACATACGTGACAAGTGCATCATGATTAAAGATGCAGCAGCATTAAATTCAATTGCAAAGTCACGATCCGATACCGCATCTAAAGAATTTTCAGCAACAGCTTCAAAACCTAGCAGTTCAGCAGTATAAGCACGGTCGATTGGATAAGTAGTACCTGCAAGTGCAGCAGAACCCAGTGGCATACGGTTGACACGTTTACGGCAATCAATCAGACGCTCTGAATCACGTACCAGCATTTCAAACCAAGCCATTAAATGGTGACCAAAAGTCACTGGCTGAGCGGTTTGCAAGTGGGTGAAGCCTGGCATGATGGTGTCGGTGTTTTTAGCCGCTAAGCTTAAAATACCTTTTTGTAATTTTTTCAGTAATTCCAGGATGCTATCGATTTCATCGCGTACATAAAGACGGATATCTGTAGCCACCTGGTCATTACGGCTACGACCGGTATGCAGTTTCTTGCCAGTAATGCCGATACGTTGAGTCAGGCGTGACTCAATGTTCATGTGGACATCTTCTAAATCAATGCGCCATTCAAAGTTGCCTGCTTCAATATCGGCTTGAATCGCTGTCAGACCTTCAATAATGTCATCGCGTTCTTGCGTGGTCAGTACGCCCACTTTTGCCAGCATGGTTGCATGGGCAATCGAGCCTGCAATATCTTGTTTATAAAAACGTTGGTCAAATTGAACAGATGCTGTAAATTCAGCAACAAAAGCATCAGTCGCTTCAGAGAAACGACCGCCCCACATACCCGAAGTCTGGGCGTGTGATGGATTAGAGGAATTAGAAGATGTGGTCATGTCGGCTCAATCAGATTAAAAGCAGTAGAACGAAAAAGAGTATAACAAATTCAAAGCCCATTGCCGAAGTCACATCTGCTCAATCTTTTACATCGATAAACGAACAGACGCAAAATTCCTATTTTTTTAGCCAGATCGGCAATCTACGCTATTTGCTGGAACTGTTTGCTGGCGGCAATATTCTGGCCATGATTCTGGCGCTTGCAGAAGCGCAATCCTGGCAGGCTTTGAATGGAATGCACCTGCTGCAATATATCCTGTATATCAACTGGGTACTGTTATGTTTTGCAGCACTGGTCGAGCTGTTCCATCAAGCCTTTCAACGTATGGGAATCAAACTGGCTTTGATTTCTGGATTTCTGCTGTTACAGGCAATTGTACTGCTCACTACGGTAAACCTGAATATCTTGATATATTTTGGACAGAATTTTAATTTTCAGGATTTAAACCTGGCGATTGCGCTGGATCGGGTCGGACTCCATTTAAGTCTGGGAATTTTGCTGGGAACTTTCTGTTTTCGCTATCTTTATTTGCGTGAGCAATGGGAGCAGCAGCAGCATAGTGAGTTGAATGCTAGGATTCAGGCCATGCAGGCACGGATTCAGCCGCATTTTTTGTTTAACAGCATGAACAGTGTGATCAGCCTGATCAGTATCAATCCGGATAAAGCCGAGCACATGCTGCTGAATTTGTCACGGTTATTTCGTGCCAGTTTTCAGGAATTAAAACTGGTCAGCCTGCAGGAGGAAATTGATCTGTGCCAGCGCTATCTGGAGATTGAGCAGATCCGTCTAGGTGAGCGTTTGCAGGTCGAATGGAAGTTAGAAAACAAAGACTTATACTCACAAGTTCAAATTCCATTATTAACTTTACAACCCTTGCTAGAAAATAGTATTTTCCATGGAGTTGAAAAAATTCTTACAAAGAGTACCATAAGCATATTGGTTGAAATATTGCAAAATCAAATTAATATCATCATAACGAACCCTTATGCACAGGATAATAAAACTTTAAAAAAGGGACATGGTATTGCAATAGAAAATGTCAGACAGCGTCTGCAAGCTTATTATGGACCCAGTGTGACTTTTCAAACCTTTGCCGGCGAAGGGATGTTTACGACGGTAGTGCGATATCAATATAAATAAAAATAAATCAAAGAAATCGCAGTTAGCTTTATCATTCATCTGATGATGTTAACTGGGTAAGGAGGAGAAATGGACATCCTGATTTGTGATGATGAGCCTTTGGCCGTCGAGCGTTTATCACGTTTGGTCTCTCAACTGGGGCATGATGTGGTGGCGACAGCAAGCCATGGCCGTCAAGCGATTGATCTGGCTCACCAATACGAACCCGATGTCATCCTATTAGATATTCAAATGCCTGAAATGAACGGACTGGCTTGTGCGCAACATTTGCGTCAACTGGATCCAATGCCGGCTATTGTCTTTTGTACGGCCTATGACCAACATGCGCTGGATGCATTTAAATCAAATGCCGAAGGCTACTTACTTAAACCGGTGATGCAACAGGAATTGGCACAGGTTTTAGAGCACTTAACTAAACTTACCCAAGCTCAAATGAGCCAACTAAAACAAAAAGAAAATATGGACGAAATCAATATCAGCCGCCAGCAGATTGCGGCAAAGACCTATCGTGGTGTCGAATTGGTGCCAGTTGAAAATATCTATTATTTTCTGGCGGATCAGAAATATGTCACTGTGCGTCATAAAAACGGCAGTGTATTGATTGATGAAACCTTAAAGGAGTTAGAGCAGGAGTTTGGGAACCAGTTTATCCGGATTCATCGTAATGCCTTGATCTCGGTGAATTATCTGGATGGTCTGGAAGTGGTGAGTTCTGGTCAGTATCAGGTACGTTGTCGTGAGCTGGACGATCGTTTGGCGGTCAGTCGGCGACATTTACCGTTTTTACGAGATCGGATTCAAAAGCTTTAGCGGGGGATGAATGAGAGCATTCAGTTGAAACTTGTATAAATTCACTTGCATTTTCAAGTGAGCAGGTTAAGTTTAGACTATTGTTCTCATTTACTGTTATTGAAATTTATGAAGACCCTAAAAATTGCAACTCGACAAAGTCCACTTGCGCTTTGGCAAGCGGAACACATCCGTGCGCGCCTACAAGATTTGCACGCTGGTTTGCAGGTCGAGTTAGTCACTTTTGTTACACAGGGCGATAAAATTCTCGATACGCCACTGGCTAAAATTGGTGGAAAAGGACTATTTGTAAAAGAATTAGAAGCCGCTTTACTGGATGGTCGTGCAGATCTGGCTGTGCATTCCATGAAAGATGTCCCGATGGCCTTGCCTGAAGGTCTGAGTCTGGCAGTAATCTGCGAACGTGAAGACCCATTAGATGCCTTTGTGTCGAATACCTACACTAGTTTTGAAGAATTGCCACAAGGTGCCAAAGTCGGAACCTCAAGTTTACGTCGTAAAACCCAGATTTTAAAACAGCGTCCGGATCTGGACATTATCGATTTACGCGGTAATGTCGGCACACGTTTATCCAAACTGGATGCAGGTCAGTATGATGCGATTATTCTGGCCAGTGCCGGTTTAAAACGTTTAGGTCTGGCAGAACGTATTCGTCATACTCTGACGCCTGAAGTCAGTCTGCCGGCCGTGGGACAAGGTGCATTGGGCTTAGAATGCCGTACTCATGATCAGATGGTGCTGGACTTGATTCAGCCACTCCTGCATGCAGACACAGATGCTTGTGTTAGAGCCGAACGTGCCTTCAATGCCTATCTGGAAGGCGGTTGTCAGGTGCCAATTGCCGGTTATGCCACGCTCAAAGAGGGTGTGATTTCAATCGAAGGTCGTGTTGGTAGTGTCGATGGAACAGTTTTACTTCGGGCACAGCATACTGGAAAAACGGCAGATGCAGAGCAATTGGGTGTGAAGCTGGCAAAAGACTTGCTTGATCAAGGTGCTGGCGAGTTGCTGAAAGCAATCTATTCACACTGATGTTATTGATTAATACCCGCCCCAGTGACCGTGCTGCAGGCTTGACTCAACAGTTACAGGCAGCGCAAGTGTCTGTTTTAGAATTGCCCTTGCTCGAACTGCATGCCATGCCTTATTCCGATGAGCTGTCGAGTTTGTATCAGCAGCTGGAGCAGGCACAGATTATTGTGGTGGTCAGTCCGACGGCCGCCCAGATTGGCATGCAATATTTACAACAGGCGGGAGTCGCGCTCTCGACTTTGGCACAGGTGCATTGGGTGGCAGTGGGCAAAGCCACTGAACAGGCATTGGCGAGCTACGGCATTCATAGTCATGTGCCTGAGGTCGAAACCTCGGAAGGCATGCTGCAATTGCCTGTGTTGAAGCAACTGGCTTCTGGCTCAGGTGTAGCCTTCTGGCGCGGAGAAGGCGGTCGTCAATTTATGATGGATCATTTACGTGCCAGCAATATTAAAATTTTAAACTTTATTTTGTACCGGCGGCAATGTCCTGAAACGACGGCAACGATTTTGGCAGAGAACTTGTCGCTGCTTAAGAGGCAGCAGCGTTTTGCAGTTCTGATCACCAGTGAAGCGAGTTGGTTAAACTGGCTGACACTCTTGCAAAGGAATGCGGAGTTTATACAGAAAGCCTGTTATTTGGTTTTGGGGCCACGTTTGGCCACTATTCTTGGAGAATATCAACAGCAGCATCAGGCAAGTTTTCAATTCGTACAAATCGATGATTTAGAGGCAAATACGATCTTGCAGAAAATGAGGCTGATATTAGGGAACGCATGAAGAAACTATTCATTGTATTGTTCATCTTGAGTATAGCGTGGCTAGTCAAGCTTAGCTATGACCTACATGTTCTGAATACAGCACAGACTGAATTCAATCAAAGCATCAATCAGTTACAGCAGCAAAATGCTAATCTCAATGATCAGTTCGTGGCTTTAAAACGCCAGATTTCTGCTCAGCAGGAAAATGCTGAAACCACTTCATCTAAAGCGCCAGTACGTGAAATGACAACTGATGCAACGCAAAATGATATTGTCTTGGTGCAGCAACATCTGGATCTGATCGAATTTGCACTACAACAGCAACAATACGCCACTGCGATTGAGAAATTAAATCAGTTATCTAATGAGCTGGATGATTATATTTTAGCGCCTGCCTTGGTCAGCAGTTTGCAGCAAGTGATTGCAAAAGATCAGGACATGCTGAAAAAATTCGTGAACAGCCGATTAGTGCAGCAAAATAAAGTAAAAGAACTCTTGGTGCAGATGGATGTTGAAATTGAAAAAGAAATTCAGACACCATATCGTCAGTGTCCAGAAACTCAACGCTCTTTCTGGCAGCACTGGATTCAGATTGAATCCACAGAGCAGCCAAGTACAGTCCTGATGCAACGGCATCTGGTACTGAAAGAAGCCCAGTTGCGCTTGCTCATCGCACAGAATACCTTGCAAAAAGACCAATCCGTCGCTTTTCAGCAAGCACTGAATGCCGTGATTGAAGTTTTGGGGCAATTGCCGGATGCACAGAGCCAAAAATGGATTCAGCAATTGAATCAAATCAAGGCCACGCCGATCACTCCGATTCCATTATTAAATACACGCACCCTAGTAGGCTAATTGCTTATGAAACAGATTCTGCTGGCCTATTTATTTGTCTGCCTACTTGGCATTGCGGGGCTGAGTATCCTGAGTTATGGACATGGGGCTGGCTATGTCTATCTGTATTGGCGCGAGTGGCAGTTACAAACCACCCTCTGGTTTTTGGCCGCATCCCTGGTGAGCGTAAGTTTTTTGATGCATTGCATCTGGTATGCCATCAAGCAGTATCGCAGCCGTGAACAGCGTAAAACTGAAACAG
This sequence comes from Acinetobacter lwoffii, assembly GCF_024129115.1. Lineage (GTDB taxonomy): Bacteria > Pseudomonadota > Gammaproteobacteria > Pseudomonadales > Moraxellaceae > Acinetobacter > Acinetobacter lwoffii_T. The sequence continues at coordinate 9,829 of NZ_JAMXXO010000003.1, read as the reverse complement.
TCTTTAGTTTTTCCCGCTTACATCCTTATGAACAACTGGCAGTCATCTGGTTGTTAAATGCTGCGCAGGATCAGCGGGATTTTATTCAGCAGTCTTTTACTAAGTCGGGTTTACTTAAACATATTATTGATGCGCGTTTATCGTGGGGGCAACAACAATATACCCATGCATTAACTGCTTTAAATCAATCCAATCCGATGGCATTTGAATTGGCAGAATTACAGCGGATCGAAATTTATTTATCACAACAGCAAGGTGAACAAGCACTTACCCATTTGGAGTTTTTAAATCAGCATGAATTATCACCTTGGTTAATACAGGTTAAAACCGCCTATGAGCAGCGTCTTGTATCCTTATGGGGGGTATTTGCCATGCAATTTCCTTGGTTATATTTACGTTCGACCCAATATGGGAATTTAAACCAAGAAGTAAAAAAAACATGGCTGGAACAATTATTATTGGCCTATGATCAAGCCACACATGACGATTTATTTTATTTACAGCAACGATATTTAGATTTAAAGCCTCAGATATTTGATCGTGACTATTCAGTCAAGTTATTATGGTTGAAATTGTTATTTAGAATGCCAGAAATGAGTACCGAGCATGAAGTGCTTGCAATTCATTTAATGGAACAGCAATTTAATCAGGATGTCTTTTATTTGTGGTTCCAGCAACAGTTATTGCGTCAAAACCCGGATTATAATGCGATTGCACAACAGATTTCGCACTGGGAAGCCAAGTATCCGGCATTACCGGTTTTAAGCTTTGCAAAATGGCATGTATTGCAAGCCACAGGCTATACAGATCAAGCCCAGCAACTACTCGACTTGTATCCGGATGATATTCGTATGAGTTATTTAAGAATTAAAGCTGCCTTACAAGATCGGGAGGACTTGCTACAGCAGTTAAATGCAGTATTTGAATCGAATGCAAACTTTATAGAAATTAAGACTTGAGAATAATGATGTCAGAATTAAAACAATATCCAGTTATTTATGAACAAACAGTTGCATGGGGCGATATGGATGCCTTTGGACATGTCAATAATGCCATGTATTACCGTTATGTCGAAAGTGCACGTCTAGCTTATTTAACCCAATTAGAAATTCTCACTGAATCGGTATCTACCGTAGTGTCATCCAATCAGTGCCGTTATTTAAAACCTGTGGTTTTTCCTGATCATTTAAAAGTGGCAGCACGTATTGAAGAAATTCGAAATAGTGCAGTTAGAATGCAATATCTATTATGGAGTGAAAAACAGCAAAGTATTGTGGCTACTTCAGAAGCAGTGATTGTCTGTGTCGATAAAAAGACCATGCAGAAAACAGAAATTCCGGAACATATTCGAGAAAAAATCAAAGCACTTGAATTAAGCGTTCAACATGAAATTTAAAAATGAATGAAGCATTTTATTTTGTAATTTTTTTTAAACTTTATTGTTATTGCTTTAAGGTTTTATATTGAATGTTTTATTTAATATAAATATGATGGGGCTATTATTTAACAAAACGAATAATATTATTTTTCGGAGAGCATTATGCCAGATATTACGCATTTATCAGTAGAAGAGTTAAAACGTTTACAAGCAGAAGCAGAGTCATTGATTGCTTCAAAAAAAGATCAGGAGATTGAAGACGCTTATCAGCAAATCTTGGCAGTTGCCGAGAAAGTGGGTATGACGGTTGAACAGTTACTTGAATTTGGTGCGTCTAAGCGTAAGAAATCGTCACGTAAGTCGGTTGAACCGCGTTACCGTAGCAAAAGCAATCCGAACAATACCTGGACTGGCCGTGGCAAACAACCGCGCTGGTTAGTGGCAGAATTGGAAAAAGGTGCAAAGCTGGACGATTTCCTGATCTAAGCTGCCATTTGATCTAGTCATTAGGCTGTCATACATACAGTCTATGATCATTAAACCAAGCATACCTGCTTGGTTTTTTTATATCTATGAATTGGCGTTGGCAGAAAAGTGTGCATAATGTGTGGGTATAAGGGAAAATTATAAATGGGGATTTGGACTTGAGCGATTGGTCGTGGTGGGGATGAGCAATAAACCGAAAACTTTAAGATGGTTGATCCTTGCTCTTGTTGCATTTTTTATTTTTGTCGTATTACAAGTGCCAGCGGCCTGGTTAATTTCAAAATTTTATAAAAATAACCAGACTTTGCATAATGTAAACGGAAATATCTGGCAGGGAAGTGCGGACTGGAAAAAAGGCAATCTTCGGGGCAGTCTGAACTGGAAAGTACGGCCGCTAGATTTGCTGTTGCTGCGAGTTGGGGCACATGTGGATTTACATAGTGGCAATACCCAGTTGTCCGGGATCATGGCTTATGGTCTGAATAAGTCTTTGATTGTCAAAAATCTTGAAGGGCAGGTCGCGCCTGAAACTCTAAAAAAACTTGCAGACTGGCAATGGCCGAGTACTGCGATTCAGTTTAAAGATCTGGATTTTAAATATAAAAAAGAACAGGGCTTCAGTCAGGTGGCCGGGCAAATGCAATGGGCGGGTGGTGAGTTGATTTATACATTTGCTCAGCGTCAGGAACGCATGAATGTACCTGCCATGACTGGACAACTCGCAGATGAAAGCGGACAGCTGTTAATTGATGTTCGGGATAGTCGCGATCAACGCATGCTGAATATCAAGCTTGATCCGAGTCTGATGCTGGATATTCAGCTCACCCAGCGCTTTTTAATGAATGCGCCTTCCTATGAAGGTAAAGCCGGATTAGATACCTATGTGATCAGTACCCGCCAACCCTTAATGGGGGGCTTGAACTGATGGCAGTTTCTCTGAATGATTTAAAAAATATTGAACTGAAACAGATCAATCGTGCTGCACCTGTGATTTTGTTGCTGCTCATTCTGTACTTATGCTGGAAGCTGGCGGCTTTGTTCTGGTTGCTGATAGCTCCACCCCAAGCCATGCAGCTAGATCGGGTAGAACTGGGTTCGCAACAGGCACAAATTCCGAATATCGGTGCATTTTCACTGTTTCAGGAAGTTGGGCAGTCTGCGGGTGCTGTTGAAACTACCAATATCATTTTACAAGGGGTGGTGGTTGCCAGTCCAAGTTATAACTCTTCTGCGGTACTGAAAGTTAATGATCAGGTCGATCGTTACCGTGTCGGGGAAATGCTGGCCAATAGCGGTTTTGAGTTGGCTGAAGTGTATTGGGATCGGGTTATTTTACGTCGATCCACAGGTGCTACTCAAGAAATCTTATTCAAAGGTCTGGAAAATGGCTTGAATCAGCCGATTGTGCCGGAAACATCAGCATCTTCAAGTTCAATGCCTGCTATGCCTTCTAACAGTGGTATGCCTGAGCAGCCTTCGCCACAGAATGAAATTGGTCGGGCCATCCAGCAGATGCAGGAAAACAAGGACCAGTATTTACAGAACATGGGGGTGAGTGCAGCAGATGGTAGTTATGAAGTGACTTCACGGACGCCGGCTGCATTACGTAATCGCCTGGGTTTAAGACCGGGCGACCGGATTTTGTCTTTAAATGGCCAGACGTTGAGCCAGGGACAGACCGAAGCACAATTACTGGAACAGGCCCGACGTGAAGGTCAGGTCAAACTCGAAATAAAACGTGGTGATCAGGTGATGACCATACAACAAGATTTGAAGTGATGTGTCATCACGCATAGGGTTAGGAAACACGAAAGTTTATGGCTTTATTTAATAATAATCGATCAGCATGGGCATTCTGTGTGGCCGCACCGTTAATGGCTATGGTCAGTACGGCAAGTTATGCACAAACCTGGAAAATCAACCTTCGAGATGCTGACTTAACTGCATTCATTAATGAAGTGGCCGATATTACCGGCAAAAACTTTGCAGTCGATCCGCGGGTACGTGGCAACGTAACAGTCATCTCCAATAAAGCCCTGAATAAAAATGAAGTCTATGACCTGTTTTTAGGCGTACTGAATGTCAACGGTGTGGTGGCAATTCCTTCGGGGAATACCATCAAGCTGGTTCCAGACAGCAATGTCAAAAGCTCGGGTATTCCCTATGATGCCAGAAGCCGTGCTAGTGGTGACCAGATTGTGACCCGGGTGTTGTGGCTGGAAAATACTAATCCGAATGATCTGATTCCTGCATTACGTCCTTTGATGCCGCAGTTCGCCCATCTGGCGGCGGTGCCGGGTACGAATGCTTTAATCGTGTCGGATCGCGCCAGCAACATTTACCAGCTGGAAACCATTATTCGTAATCTGGATGGCACCGGTCAAAATGACATTGAAGCGGTAAGCTTACAGTCCAGTCAGGCTGAGGAAATGATTGGACTGATCGAATCCATGACTGCCACCGGTGGTGCTAAAGACGTTCGTGGTTCACGGGTGCGGGTGATTGCAGATACCCGTACTAACCGGATTATTATCAAAGGTGATCCCACGACGCGCAAACGGGTGCGTCAAGTAATCGAAACCTTGGATGTACCGGCTGCGGATCGTTTGGGTGGATTAAAAGTTTTTCGTCTGAAATATGCCAGCGCCAAAAATCTTGCGGAAATCTTGCAGGGGTTGGTAAGCGGGCAGGCGGTGAACAGTAATTCAAGTTCAGGCAGCACATCCTCAAATTCATCTTCACTCAGTTCTGGCAGCAATTTAAATAACAACAATACGACTACCGGTTCGAATAGCAACACATCTTCAGGCATTCAGCTGAATACCGGCATGAATAATGAGCAGGGCGGAATTACCAGCTTTAATGGCAATGGCGTCAGTATTATTGCCGATACCACACAAAATTCTCTGGTGGTGAAAGCGGATCCGCAACTGATGCGGGAAATTGAATCGGCAATTGACCAGCTGGATATCCGCCGTCAACAGGTGCTGATCGAAGCCGCGATTATTGAAGTGGAAGGAACCGATGCGGATCAACTCGGTGTGCAATGGGCCTTGGGTGATATCAGCAGTGGGATTGGGCTGGTGAACTTCGATAATTTTGGGACTAGTCTGAAAAATATTGCGGCTGGTTATCTCACCGGTGGTGGTGCAGGTGCTGCAAGTGCCGTAGGCGCGGGCAGTTCACTGGTACTCGGTGATTATCGTGAAGGCAGTGATGGTTCCCGACGTCTGTATGGCGCGATGATTCAGGCACTTAAAGAAACCACTAAATCCAACCTGTTGTCTACGCCGTCGATTGTGACCATGGACAATGAAGAAGCCTATATTGTAGTGGGTGAAAACGTACCCTTTGTGACAGGCTCAGTATCTACAGGCGCTGCTGGAGTTGCTAATCCCTATACCACCATTGAACGTAAGGATGTCGGGGTCACTTTAAAGGTGGTCCCGCATATTGGCGAAGATGGTACGGTACGCCTGGAAGTGGAGCAGGAAGTTTCTGATGTCAAAGCCAGTAAAGGACAGGCGCAGGATCTGGTCACCAGCAAGCGAGCGATCAAAACCTCAATTCTGGCCGAACATGGGCAAACGATTGTCCTTGGCGGTCTGATTTCAGATAACACCAGTTATGGACGCCAAGCGGTGCCGGGTCTGGGTGCAATTCCAGGCTTGGGACGTTTATTCCGTTCAGAAGGTAAATCCAATCAGAAGCGTAACCTGCTGATTTTTATCCATCCAACCATTGTAGGCGATAAAAATGCAGTGCGTAAACTGACCCAACAACGCTATAGTCAGCTATATAGTCTGCAACTCGCACTCGATTCGGACGGGAACTTTGCCAAGCTGCCAGAAAGTGTTGAAGATGTGTATCAACAGCGAATTCCAGTATCCAGAACGCCATTGCAAAACTCGACTTATCAAACTGTGCCGACCGCACCCGTTCAGGCGCAGCCAGCCAATGTAGTTGTTACGCCGGTAGCGATAGAACCAGTGATTCAGCGACAAGTGGTAGAACCCGTCCAACAGGTAGAAAAAAGTAAAAATACCGTTACAACAACCACACTTAGACCCAAAAGCTAAGTCATTCGCATTTGCAGACAGCATGTTATGATAATGTCAAAGAGAACAGAGAAGTAACTTTCATGACTTGGAAAATACACGCGATTACAGGCGACTTAACAGGACAGGAAATTAGCATTGACCGTGACATGCTGGTGGGGCGTCATCAGGCGGCAGATATCGTGTTACAGGCTGCGGAAATCTCCCGTAAACATGCGGCATTTTTACTAAAGGATGATGCGCTCTGGGTGCAGGATTTGGGTTCATCGAATGGCACTTTCGTCAATGATGTGCAGATTGCGCAAGAAACCTTATTAAAGCAGGATGACATTGTTCAGTTTGCCAGCTTGAAATTTTCAGTAATGGCGCCTGCGGCTGCAGTAGAGGTTCCAGCAGAAATTGAAGCAACGGCAGAAAAAGTCGTGGAACAGGTCGAAGTCGCTGAGCCTACACCTGCACAGCAAATGAATGATCAGGGAATGCCGGAACTGAAACATCGTGATGCTACGGTACAATTAACCCGTGATGGCATGCCAACCAATGTCGGTATTCCAAAACCGGCACCTATTCCGGAAGGCGTGGACATTAATGCGGTAAAACCAGAGCCTACCCCAATTCCGGTTGAGCAGCCTGTATCACGTGTAGAACAGGAAAAAGAAACCCAGAAAAATGTATCTGTAGGTTTGATTTCAGTGATTGTGCTGATTATTTTGGCAATTATGGCTTGGTTGTTGTTCAAATAAGCTGATGATTGGTTACAATCAAGGCATGCATAGCGCATGCCTTTTTTGTGGCTGCGCACATTATAAAAGAGGGTCGGGATGTCTATTGCACAATTAGAAAAGCGTGAACTGATCTTGTTTGATCTGGATGGTACCTTGGTGGATTCAGCACATGATCTGTATCGCGCCATGAATATGAGCTTGAATGTGCTGCAATTGCCTCTGGTGACTGAAGAGCAGGTACGGACCTGGGTAGGTAAGGGCACGTCGATATTCTGTGAAAGTGTACTCCAGCATCTGGTCGGTGAAGTCACACCGGTACAGCATCAAGAGCTCTTAAACACTTTTCTGGATATTTATAATGTCGATCCCTGTGTTGATACCGTTCCTTTTCCGGGAATCCTGAAATTTCTGGACTGGGCCAAAGCTCAAGGTAAAACCCTGATTTGTGTGACCAATAAGCCTGAACTTCCTGCCCGCAGTATTTTAGATACCTTGGATATGGCTCATTATTTTGCCGATACCATTGGTGGCGACCGTTTTACTGAGCGTAAACCACATCCGCGCCAGTTGCTGCACTGTGTCGAACATTATAAGGTGAGCAAAGAACAGGTCTTGTTGATTGGAGACTCTTCCAATGATGTTGAAGCCGCACGCCGCGCCGGGATTGATTGTGTTGTAGTCAGCTATGGCTATAATCATGGTGAAAATATTGCAGATTGTCAGCCACAGCAGATTGTGGATGATCTTAGAGAATTACTTGCCTAATACGCGTACTAAGGAAAGAAAATGAATAGTTGTAAGGTTTTTCGATGGCGTCGCTCAGTTCAATTTTATTTACATACTGAGTAACCCTAATTTAAAGAGAAAAACCGCATGACCACTCAAGCACAATTCCAGCAACTTGCTGCGCAAGGCTATAACCTCATTCCTGTTTACCGTCAGCGCCTGGCAGATACCGATACACCACTTTCTATTTTTGCTCGGCTTAAACAGCATCAACAGGCTTATTTATTCGAGTCTGTAGAAGGTGGTGAGAACTGGGCACGTTATTCGATTATCGGATTAGGTGAATCTACCGTATTTTCCTGCAATGCGGGCGAACTGACGGTACAGCATGCAGATGGTTCAATTGAAAAGCAGCACTGTGCTGACCCATTTCAATATATTCGAGACTTTCAGGCGCAATTTAAGGTGCCTACCCAAGCAGAATTGCCGGACTTACCGAGTTTTACTGGTGGACTGGTCGGCTACTTTGGTTATGACGCTGTGCGTTATATCGAACCGAAGTTAAAAAATGTGCCTGAAGCAGATCCGGTTGGTTTACCCGATATCTGGATGATGCTGTCTAAAACCGTCATCGTGTTTGATAATTTAAAAGATACTTTATTCTTGATTGTACATGCCGATGCCACTGCTCCGGGTTCTTATGAAAAAGCACATGAACAATTAAATGAATTAGAAAATATTCTTGCCACGCCCATCAGCCTTAAAGCTGAAAAACATAGTCCGCCACATTTCGAGTCCCTCACCGGACATGACAACTTCATTGCCTCGGTAGAAAAAGTCAAAGAGTATATTCGTGCTGGCGATGTAATGCAGGTCGTACCCGGGCACCGGATGGTGTCTGACTTCGATGGAGACCCGCTACAGGTGTATCGTGCGCTGCGTCATCTCAATCCATCGCCGTATTTGTTTCTTGTGCAAGGGCAGACCTTGGAAAACAATACGCCATTCCATATTGTCGGCTCTTCTCCTGAAATTCTGTCTCGTCTGGAAAATGGTATTGCTACCGTACGACCGCTTGCGGGAACACGCCCACGCGGTAAAACCAAAGAAGAGGATCTGGCGCTTGAGGAAGACCTATTATCCGATGAAAAAGAAATTGCCGAACATGTCATGCTGATTGACTTGGGACGTAATGATGTAGGGCGTATCGCAAAAATTGGCAAAGTGCAGGTGACTGATCAAATGGTGATCGAACGTTATTCGCATGTGATGCATATTGTCTCCAATGTGCAGGGTGAAGTGCGTGATGATGTCGATGCTCTGGATGTTTTTAAAGCAACTTTCCCTGCTGGTACACTTTCAGGTGCGCCAAAAATCCGTGCCATGGAAATTATTGACGAAGTTGAGCCGGTAAAACGTGGAATTTTTGGTGGTGCTGTTGGTTATTTAGGCTGGCATGGCGAAATGGACATGTCGATTGCGATTCGTACCTGTGTCATTCGCGAAAATAAGGTCTATGTGCAGGCCGGAGCAGGGCTAGTTGCCGACTCAAATCCTGAATCTGAGTGGAATGAAACCCAAATAAAAGCTCGCGCAGTGATCAAAGCGGTTGAATTATCATCAAATGGTTTGATTTTATGAGTTTTTGACGTTTTTTTTGAAAAAAACACTTGCAAGGATTCTGAGTTTTGCTAAACTGCACACCGTTCCGATACGAAACGTACGAAACACTAAGAAACGCCGGCATAGCTCAGTTGGTAGAGCAACTGACTTGTAATCAGTAGGTCCACAGTTCGAATCCGTGTGCCGGCACCATCTTAGAAGTTTGGTAGTGTGAAGTAAAGAACAGCACTGATGTAAGTGTAAAAAATGGTGAGGTTCCCGAGCGGTCAAAGGGGGCGGACTGTAACTCCGCTACGAAAGTTTCGAAGGTTCGAATCCTTCCCTCACCACCAATTTTAAGACTTCAATAAGTGGTTTGTACCAACATCGTGCGGGAGTAGCTCAGTTGGTAGAGCGGTAGCCTTCCAAGCTACATGTCGCGAGTTCGACCCTCGTCTCCCGCTCCATTGAAGTACTAATATTTGCTCTTATAGCTCAGTGGTAGAGCACTCCCTTGGTAAGGGAGAGGTCTCGAGTTCAAATCTCGATAAGAGCTCCAGATTACAGTTTAGCAACTTTGTTGCAAAGAAATTCCAAAAGCAGGCTATTTAGTCTGCTTTTCAAGTATTTGGTGTTCGGTTTTTTTAAACGATATGTCGGAGCTGGGTTTTACTCAGAATTGTGTTCGACGTAAACGAGGAAGATTAACATGGCTAAGGCTAAGTTTGAACGTAATAAGCCACACGTTAACGTGGGCACAATCGGTCACGTTGACCATGGTAAAACAACTTTAACAGCTGCAATTGCAACTGTATGTGCGAAGAAATTCGGTGGCGAAGCGAAAGACTACGCTG